>SKVX01000068.1 GCA_007129225.1 Halomonas sp. | reverse complement strand
CGCCCGTAGCCGATGTTGACGCAGTAGAGCCCGGCGAAACCGTCGATGAACTCGCGCCCGTCCTTGTCGACGATGTGGATCCCCTTGCCGCCGGTGATCACCCGGCCCGGCGCATCGCCATGGGCGAAGTCACGCAGGTGGGTGGAGGCGTGGAAGGTGACCTTGCGGTCGCGGTCGATCAGGTCCTGGTGCTGCTGGCTCATTATGTTCTCTCTATATCAAAGGCCCCGCCGCAGCGGGGAGATGTTCAAACTTGTATGTCGCTGTTTGGAATCCGGCATGAGCCCTCTCGCGATGCCCAAGGACGAAACCCTGGGGCTACGCTTGCGGCTTGCGGGTCAGGCCGGAACAAGGTCCCTCTTGCCGGCCTTAAATCGACATCCCTGTCGATTTCCCCGCGCCGCTACGCTTGCACCAGCGCCCTTGGGTAGATATCGCTCGACGGCCCATCCCGGCCCCTTGCTCGGCTAGCTCCCGGAGACAGACCCCAGGCCGCCGAGACAGTAGTACTTCGTCTCGAGGTATTCGTCGATACCGGTGATGCCGCCTTCGCGTCCCAGGCCCGACTGCTTGACGCCGCCGAAGGGCACTGGCGGGCCGGTCATCTTCACCGAGTTGACGCTGACCATGCCGAACTCCAGCGCCCGCAGCATCTTCCAGATGCGGCGAATGTCATGGGTGTAGACATAGGCCGCCAGGCCGTATTCTGTGTCGTTGGCCATCTCGATCACCTGATCGTCGTCACTGTACGCGGTAACGCCGGCCACCGGGGCGAAGTTTTCCTCGCGCCACACCTGCATCTCCCGCGTCACACCGGTGAGCAGCACCGGCATGAAGAAGTTGGGCCCCGGCGCCTGACCCTGGTCGCCCGCCACCAGGGTGGCGCCCCGGGAGATGGCGTCGTCGACGATGGCAGCGGCCTTGTCCACCGCCTGGCGGTGAATCAGCGGCCCCAGGTCGATCTCGCTCTCCAGGCCGTTGCCCACGGTCAGCGCCGCCATGCGCTCGACGAAGTGCTCGACGAATTCGTCGTGGATCGACTCGTGCACCAGGATGCGGTTGGCCGCCAGGCAGTCCTGTCCGGCGGTCTGGAACTTGGCCGCCACGGCGGCAAAGGCCGCCTCCTTGGGGTCCATGTCCGGCCCGACGATGAAGGGCGCGTTGCCGCCGAGCTCCATGGAGAGACGCTTGACGGTTCCCGCGCTCTGATCGATCAGCAGCCGCCCGACCCGGGTGGAACCGGTGAAGGAGAGCGCCTTGATTCGCTCCTCGGCACAGAGCAGCTTCGATACCTCCGGCGCATCGCCCAGCACCACGTTGAAGATGCCCGCCGGGATACCGGCACGCTCGGCCAGTTCGGCCAGGGCCAGCGCCGAGAACGGCGTTTCTCCTGCCGGCTTGACGATCACCGGGCAGCCCGCGGCCATGGCGGCGGCGGCCTTGCGGGTGATCATCGCCAGCGGGAAGTTCCAGGGCGTGATCAGGGCGGCGATACCCACCGGCTCCTTGAGGGTACCCAGCGCCGCATTGGGGATGTGGCTGGGAATGGTCTCGCCAAAGGTGCGCTTGCCCTCCTCGGCAAACCAGCGCACGAAGCTCGCGCCGTACTCGACTTCCCCACGGGCGTCGGGCAGCGGCTTGCCCTGCTCCAGGGTCATGATGGTGGCCAGGTCCTCGCGGTTGGCCTGAAGCAGGTCGTACCAGGCCAGGAGGCGCTCGCAACGCTCATCGGCACGCAGGGCCCGCCAGTGAACGAAGGCCGCCTCGGCGGCATCCACGGCTTCACGAATCTGGTGGGCTTCCAGCCAGGGGATATGGCCGATCGCTTCGCCCGTGGCCGGGTCGAACACGGCCTCCTCGCGGCCACCCTCGCCGTGGGTCCACTTGCCGTTCACATAGGCATACTGGCGGAACAGGCGCGGATCATCGAGTCGAGCGGACAGCGTCTTGGACAGTTTCATGGGTACCTCCCCTGACACCGGCGCGTACTGGCTGAGCCCTGGCCGGTGATGACAAATATGGCGGGCAGCCATTGGCTGCCCGATGTCTACAGGGTAAGGGTTAAGCGGGGTCAGGACTTTCCGATCATCAAGGTGCCCGATACGGTTTTTTTTGTCCTGATGGGCGGAAGTGCCGTTTTTTCTGCCCCGCCCATAAAACCTCAGCCGGCGGGAGGCTCCTTCAGCGCTTCCTCGGTAAACACCAGCAGCCCCAGCTCCGGTCGGTAGCCGTGGATCTCGGTGACGTCCAGCGCCTGCAGGAAGTAGAGAATCTCCTCGCTGACCACTTGCCCCGGTACCAGCACCGGAAAGCCCGGCGGGTAGGGAATCACGAAGCTCGCCGATACCACGTCGCGCCCCGCCCGCATCTGGCCCTGCAGTTCGCCGTTATCGAAGCGCAGGTACTCGGTATTCTCCTCGTCGTAGCTGAGGAAATAGGCCCGGCGAATGTCCCCCTCCGGCGTGGCGCTCTCCACGTCGGGGCGAAACGCATCGTGAAAGCGGCTGAAATCGGGCAGCGGCGGCAGCTCCTGGGTCAGGGAGTGGACGCGGTTCTCGATGATCTTGCGCTCCGGCCGGCTGCTGTCCTCCCAGAGGTTGTCGAACTCCTTGGCCAGCTTGATCAGCACATCCAGCAAATAGGCAATGGACCCCCGGGTGGTGCCGATGTTGGTCATGAAGAGCACGGTGTTGCGCGAGGTCTTGTTGATCTGGATACCGTACTTGTTCATCAGGTATTCGTTCTTGAAGGTATCTCCATCGATTCCGGTGGTGCCGATGGCAATGGTGATGCGGCTGGGGTCGACCACGAACTCGTCCCGGGCCCAGGCTTCCTCCATCTTGTTCCAGCCCGTGACCGGGTCGTAGTAGGACTCGACGCCGGACTCCCGGTACTCCGCCGGCACCATGTCCTTGTTCTTCAACACCCGGAAGTATTTCTGCAGCAGCGGGTGGCTGTAAAGCTGCTCGCGCAGCGACAGCGCCGCCTCGACCTGGGCGTGAACCAGCTCGAAGCCCTCCATTTCCGCCTGCATGCGTCCCACGTCCAGCGAAGCGACGATCTGGTAGTTGGGCGAGGTTGAGGTATGTGTCATATAGGCTTCGTGGAACGGCGCCTCGACCTTCTGGCGATAGTCCTGGTCGAAGACGTGGATCATCGAGCCCTGGCGCAGCGACGTCAGGGTCTTGTGGGTGGAGTGGGTGGCATAGGCGCGAATACGTACCTGGTCCGGGTCGGGCATCAACCGACGATCCAGCCAGGTGGCGTCGTCGTCCGGATCGAGTGCGTCGAACTCGGCCTTCCACGCTGCATACTCCTCCCGGTACTTGTCGCTACGGTAGCGCTCGCGCAGGGTGCGTGCCGCATGCATGGCGGTGCGCGGTCGGTAGGTGGGGTTGAAGGAGGCGAAGGCGAACCACGCCTCGTCCCACAGGAACACCAGGTCCGGCTTGATCGCAAGGCACTCCTCCATCACCCGGCGCACGTTGTAGACCACGCCGTCGAAGGTGCAGTTGGTGAGCAGCAGCATCTTCACCTTGTGCAGCTGGCCCGAGCGCTTGTAGCCCAGCAGGGTCTTCTTGATATCGTGCAGCGGCACCGCGCCGTACATGGAGTAGTCGTGCAGGGGATAGGAGTCGAGATAGCTGACGTGGGCGCCGGCCAGCACCATGCCGTAATGGTGCGACTTGTGGCAGTCCCGGTCGACCAGCACGATGTCCCGCGGCTTGACCAGCGCCTGGACCACGATCTTGTTGGCGGTGGAGGTGCCGTTGGTGACGAAGAAGCTCTGTCGGGCACCGAAGGCCCGTGCCGCATACTCCTGGGCCTTCTTGATCGGCCCGTAGGGCTGCAGCAGCGAATCCAGCCCACCCGAGGTGGCCGAGGTCTCGGCGAGGAAGATGTTGATGCCGTAGAAGTCGATCATCTGGCCCGCCCAATGGGACCGGGTCACCGACTTGCCCCGGGAGATGGGCATGGCGTGGAACACACCGGTGGGCTTCTTGCTGTACTCGCGCAGGGCATCGAAGAACGGCGTGCGGTAGCGGTTGTCGATGGCCCGCAGGATGGTGTGGTGCTGCTCGATGTAGTCCGTCTCGCGATAGAAGATCCGGTTGAAGTAGCGGATATCGCGACTCGCCGTGGCCTCCACGTCGCCGCTGGTGACCAGGAACTGATCGATCTCGGGCCTCAATTCGTGAATCATCGAGCTGAGCAGGATACTGCGCTCGGCCTCGGTCTGGTTCTCCAGCTCCTTCTCCGACAACCCCTCCAGGTAGTTGCGCAGGGCGCTCAGGTTGTATTTCGACTTGTAGGGGAACTCGTAGCGGATCAGGCAGGCCTGGATATTGGGATTGACCAGCACCGCGATCAGCGCATCCTCGAAGCTGCGCACCGTAACCACGTCGTAGACGAACTTGTCCTCGGGGCGTCGCATGTTACGGAAGGCCTCCCGCACCACCTCCTCCTCCTGGGGGGAGAGGTTGTCGACGATCAGCAGCTCGAAGTAGGGCTGGGCGGCACTGTTGGAGGCCGGATGGCCACGCCGCAGCTGGGCCAGAGCATCCAGGGTCTCCAGGTCTTCGGCATTGGCGTCGCTATCGCTGAGATCGACGTGGCGGCGACGATAGGATTCACTGATCAGCGCCCGCACCAGGCGCTTGACCACTTTCTCCAATAGAACGTATTCGTCACGGTCGAAGAGCGACCAGAGATGACGAAAGTCCTCCTTGGAGGGAAAGGCGTGGTAGTCCTCGATGATCTCCAACCGGGTCAGCTTGACGTCGATCGCCTTGATCAGATTCTTGGCCCGGCTCTCATCGTTGAGCCTGACCAGAATACCCAGGTCCCGCTTGAGTGCGTTCCAGGTGTCGGCGCGCAGCTGTGAGATCTTGTGATAGAAGCCCAGCGCCGTATAGGCCGTTTCGGGCACCGTATAGG
>SKVX01000141.1 GCA_007129225.1 Halomonas sp. | reverse complement strand
ATCTAGCAGGCTCGTGCGTCCGGGCTAAAAAGCAGAGCAAGAAGTAGGCCACCCGCTGAGTGAGATACCTGACGCTGACGGATGCTCAGATATCATGACGGCGACTGTTCGAGGCGCTGCCACTCTTGACTACATTGACGGAGAGGAAGCAGTCAGAAGCAGGGCTGCGACCAGCACGATCATTACCATCAGCCCGGCTTCGAGAGCGATGCTGTGGCTCAGCCGACGGGCTGCCTTCGGCTCTTCTCGTGCCACGGCGGGGACCAGCCAGCAACGGTTGATGGAACCCAGCACCAACAGCACCACCACCAGAGACAGCTTTACCGAGAGCAGTTGACCGTAAGGTGTGTCCAGTAGCGCGCTGGGCCGCCCCCCCAGCAGCCAGATGGCAAGGCTGCTACCGGCGATGAGCAGAAGTGGCACCAATAACAGGGCGAGTGAGCCGAAGCGCTTCAGCAGTCGTGCCGACTCGGCCGGCGAGCCGCTTCTGGCCAGCCGATATAGTGGCATCAGCCCCGCGGCCCAGAAGGAGGCTAGGCTCAGGTGCAGCATCAGCAACGCACTTTGCCAAGGCGCGCCACGGGTATGGCCCACCTGGGCAAAAGCCAGGAGCACCAGGCCGATGCCCGCCATGTTCAGTCCGTGGCGCAACCGCTGGAACTGGCCTTCCAACAGGTTGGCTTGCAGCAGAAGCAGCCCGACCAACGCCAGCCGCAAACGATCACCCTGTACACCTTCACCCACGGTGCCCAGCAGCACCGGGTTACGGGCCGCTGCCCAGCTGCCTCCGCCCAGATAAGCGGCCTGGAGCAGCCAGAGCAGTAGCAGCATGCCGATTGCGGTCCAGGCGGAGAGCAGGATGCTGCGCTGGAGCATGGCCGTTTCCCGCGGTGGCAGCGTGGGGAAGGCGAAGCGAAACAGTACGCCACCCATCGCCAGCAGCGCACATCCATAGAATCCTGCAAGGGACAGAACCCGGCCAAGCGTCCAGGGGTCAAGGCCAGCAAAGGCCAGGCCGTTCATGGCTCACTCTTGAATCGTGAAGCGGTATTCGCCCGACACAGTATGGCCATCCTCGGCGATACCGCGCCAGACGACCTGATAATCACCTGCCTCCAGGGCGGCGGCAGGCACGGCGGCATGCTCCTCCGCCAACGGGCCCGTCGGGTCCTCGCTCAGCTCGACGGCACCCTGGGGACCGCTGACATCGAACTGCGTGATACGAATCGGCGAATCGAACTGGAGATTCAGCGTGCCAGGCGCTTGTTCCAGCAGCGCGCCATCGGGTGGATGCGTATCGGTGATATGAGCGTGGGCCCAGAGCGCTTGGCTTAGCAGGCTGAGTGCGAGTACCAGTGCCACCATGAGACCTCGCCTACTGGATATTGCTATCATTATCTGCTCCTACAAGAATGCCTATAAAAGCGGCTTCGCCCAATTGGCACGAACTTGGTCGCGCTCTATCGGAGCTAGACCTATTGGTGATGCCTTGCCATCGCTACTTTTCTCTTTATCGGGTTTGGCCGATCTCTGGTGCTCCAGGCGGTTCGGCCGGCGTGGTGCATTTTAAAGTTTCCTGGCTAGTAAGCAGGTGGCGGTCTCACATGAGATCCCTGCCGCGATGTACCGGTATGTCGTGCAAACCGAAGGGCTTGCGCATGGATTCGATCATGTAGAAGTCCGCTTGATACTCGATTTCCTCCCACTCATACCATTCTGGCTTTTCGATCTCTTCATACTCGACCACCAGCATGGACCCGCCGTGCTCTCGTCCGTCGTTTGTCGTGTGATGGTCGATGTGGTCATGGGTCATCCAAAGGCCTGGGTTGTCCATGTGAACAATCACATCATAGCGCTCACCTGGCTGCATACCCACTACATCGGCTTCATAAGGCTCCGGTAACGGTGTGCCGTCCTTATGGGTGACGAGCATGTCATGTCCATGTAGATGGAAAGCCACGGGAATGGTCGCCGCAAAAAGCCTCATGCGGAGCACGTCTCCTTCCTGCACCCGGATGGGCTGGGTCATGGGAAATGACTTGCCGTTGATGGAGTAATAATTCAACACGTCTCCGGGGCCCGGCCCATCTCCAAACCTGTCGGCATACTTGGATGACCATCCGGAGAACATGAGAATCGCGTCGTGCGTCACCTCCTGCTCCATTGCCGACGGCTCCTTGGGCTCCACAATAAGGGGGCCCCACATGCCCCGGATGCCGACGTGTTCGTTGACATTCACATGGCAGTGATACCAGAGGCTACCCGCCTTATCGGCCACGAATCGATACGTAAAGCTCTCCCCCGGTTCGATGCCATGCTGGGTCACATGCGGAACCCCGTCAGATTGCCAGGTCCCTGTCTGGAAAATGCCATGCCAATGCACGGTGTGGTTCAGTCCCGTGAAGTTGTGAACTGTTACCTCTACTTCGTCACCTTCCTGCACCCTGATCAAGGGCCCGGGTACCTGGCCATTGAAACCCCATACCTGCGCCTTAAAGTTCGGCGCCACGTCGATTTCGACTTCTTCGATAGTCATCTCAAACTGACGCACCTCCGCCATTGCAGTGGGCATGGCGATCAGCAGCGTAATCAGAAGGGTCAAACGCATAGCCATCAACATCGCATTATCTCCGTTTTTAAAATCAGGTGCATACGGACATGGGCTCGCTATCACTATTCCTCGCAACACAACTCGCGCATGTGGCGAACCAGGTCGTGGATCTGATCGTCGTCAAGGTTGTGTTGCCAGGCTGGCATAAGTACCGACTGGTTGATCGATGCACCGCCATTCCTGATGACACGAAATAACTCCTCGTCAGATCGCCCCATCATCTCGGCACGGTCGGTGTGATCCCTGGGAAACACAGACATGTGCGGTGCATTGATACCTTTTCCTGTCCCCTCAATACCGTGACATTGAGCACAATAGCGTTCATAGAGCAGGCGGCCTTCCTCGGCCACCGCGGAGCCCGCCACGGTAGTCAGCAGCACAATCATTACAAGGATTCGCATAATTACTCCTCGGCAATGGTCTTGAGATAGTCCACCAGCTTATGGATGGCAGCATCGTTCATCTCGAGCGCGGGCATCATGGTGTCTTGATTCCACTGCACCGGAGATCTCACAAAGGACACGATGAATTCCGGCTGGAGGCGTCTCCATGCGCTATGTAGCTCAGGCCCAGATTTTCCTCCTTCGCCTTGCACGTCCTCATGGCATGCGACACAACCTTTGAAGCGCCTGAAGTCCATCTGCCCCATTCGCAAGGACACCGAGCCTGGCTCATAGTCTTCCTCTGCGAGCCGTTCCGCGTACGGAGTCAGGGTCATCAGGAACCCGGCGACCTCCTCAGCAAGCTCGGCGTCGAGAGCCGGATGGGTGACGAGACTCGCTTCATCGATGACGTCACCGTCCGGAGTTGTCTGGATGTGAGCCGGCGGGTAGTGGCCGGCAGGCCGGATTCGTTCGGGTGCCTGAAGCCAATCGCGCAGCCACTCCTGGCGATACTTGTCGCCTGCGTAGTAGAGCGGTGGTCCGCTCTGCACCGGACTTGAGGCCGAAGAGCGAGGTCCATTACCCGACGGCTTGACTGTGTGACAGGCCACGCAGTTCTCTGTAACGAACGCTGCCACATCGGTGCCAGCCCCGCTCTCAAAATAACGGGGCGCGTCATCGGCCCCCGCTTGGGCTGCGAGGGCAGCCAGCACACAGAAAGGCAACCATCTGATAATCGGCATAAGATCATCCCCTATCAGTTGCATGGAAATGGATCAGCGAGGAATCAGGTTGTCGCCGCGTCCCAGCCCCGGGTCGGCGTCGGAATGGTTCATCAGCACCGTGATCGCGCCTTTCATGGCATGGCGCATGCGATGATCAACAATCGCATTGTTGGTCGGTCGGTCCCCAGGCGGCACGATATCCATCACCATGCCGTGCGAAGGTGCCACTTCGACTGTCTGCAAGCCGTGGCGTAGATTCAAAGGATTGCCGTTATCCCAGACACGATCCCAGATCCCGGCAATCGGATGGAGCGCGGCGGACTCGTTGATCATGGCGTTCACGAAGTACATGCGGACCCGCTCTCCGGGCTCTGCCTCAAGTGTTAGCGCCGCATTGGGATCATGTACCGGGTCGTAGTGAAAGGACTTGCCATTGATCAGGGCGGCCTGCCAGCGTTGGCCCATGGTGATATCTTCCGGCGATGCTCCCTGCTCAAATAGGTCACCTTGAACCAGCACATACTCACGATCCGGTTCCGGATAGGAGTCTGTGTAGCCCTCCTCTGGATCCACGATAATCACCCCGTACATCCCGCGTGCGATGTGTTCCGACATCGAATCGCTCCCGCAATGATAGAGGAACACGCCAGGGTAATCGGCCGTGAAGGAAAACTGCTTGCTTTCCCCCGGACGGACATCGCTGAACTCATCGAGCACGTCGACGCGTGCAGCATGGAAATCCATGGAATGACTGTTGCCGCTATCCGGATGGTTATGCAGGGTAAAATTGACGGTGTCCCCCTGACGGACCCGGACCAGCGGACCCGGTATGGTGCCATCGTAGGTCCACATGCGCTGGGTGTTGCCGGCGTTGTCCACAGCAATATCGACTTCCTTGGCCGTCATTTCGACGTTCACGGTCTCGGCGTACAGGGGGTAAGCGGTGAATCCGGCCACCGCGAGCAGTGCAGCGGGTAGTGTGCGTTTCAACATGATGCCTCCCATTTTGATTGTCGTTAGCAACAGAGTCTCTGGGATCCGGTCGAGCCGCCCAATAGATTCTCGCAAAGAGAATATTTGCTGGAAGATGCTTGAGTATCAAACACAGTTGCACACTATTTTCACCGTAACAGCCAGATAATCAAGGCTACCAGCCTGATAGAAATTTATAGTAACGCCTTGTTTAGGCTGTTTTTTATAGATAGCTGCGGCCTGTCGAT
>SKVX01000080.1 GCA_007129225.1 Halomonas sp. | reverse complement strand
GTGGCATCGCGAAGCTCGGCAACGCTCATCCCCTCGGCGATATCCACCACGGCAAGACCTTCCGGGATCACGTCCATCACCGCCTTGTCGGTGATGATGCGCGACACGCAGCGCTCGGCGGTGAGGGGCAGGCGGCAGTGCTCGAGGATCTTGGGGTTGCCGTGCTTGTCGTTGTGGGAGCACAGGATCACCAGGCGCTTGACCTTCTGGGCCAGCTCCATGGCGCCGCCGATGCCGGGCGAGAACTTCCCGGGAATTTTCCAGTTGGCCAGGTTGCCCACCTCATCCACCTCGAAGGCGCCCATGAAGGTAAGGTCCACCCGACTGCGGCGGATCATGGCAAAGGACATGGCGCTGTCGAAAACGCTGGCGCCGGGTCGAGTGGCGATGTAGGCGCCGCCGGAGTCGATCATGTCCCAGTCCGGTGCCTCGCCGTCCTGGCGCGGGCGGCAGCCAAGCACGCCGTTCTCCGAGTGCACCAGCACTTCCATTTCCTCCGGCAGGTAGTGGAACAGCCGGGTGGGCAGGCCGATGCCCAGGTTGACGATCTGGCCCGGAATCACTTCCCGGGCGGCGCGGGCGAGAATGCGTTGCTGGTCAGCCGACATGGGCGCGTCTCCCCTGTTCGCTGGTGGCCGCGGCGACTTCCACGACCTGGCTGACGAAGGCGCAGGGCGTATGGATCGCCTCGAGTGCCAGGCTGCCCGGCTCGTCGACCCGGTAGGCCTGGGCGATGACGGTATCGGCGGCCATGGCCATCAGCGGGTTGAAGTTGCTGGCTGTGGCGCGGTAGATCAGGTTGCCGTAGCGGTCTGCGCGCTCGGCGTGGACCAGGGCGTAGTCGGCGTAGAGCGCCGGCTCGATGCCCCAGGTGCGGCCGTCCATTTCTATCTCGCGGCGTCCGGCAGCGATCTCGGTGCCCTGGCCGATATCGGTGATAAAGCCATGGTGGCCGGCCCCGGCGCTGCGAATTTTCTCGGCCAGCAGCCCCTGGGGGTGCATCTCAACCTGGAGCTCACCCCGGTTCATTGCCTCGATGGCCACTCGGTTGAGGCCGATGTGAGAGGTGATGAGGCGGCTGACGCGGCCTGCCTCGATCAGCTTGCCGATCCCGATGCCGGGCTCGTTGGCATCGTTCTTGATCAGGGTGAGGTCGCGCTGGCCCTGGGCCAGCAGTTCGTCGATCAGGGCGAAGGGCGTGCCCGGTGAGCCGAAGCCGCCGACCATGATCGAGGCGCCATGGGGGATGGCGGCGATGGCCTCCTCGATGGGGCGATATTTGTACTTGAGTAGCGTCATGTCAGTGCCTTTTCCATCTGGCGATCAGGGAGTCAGTGCGCTTGCCGGCACCGCTGTGCCCAGCTCATGGTCGAAGCGCACCATGGCGCGTTCGAGCCGGGCGAGTAGCTCGGCGGTATCGGCGGCGTCGATGGTCAGCGGTGGGGTGACCAGGAAGTGGTCGCCGGCGACCCCATCCAGGGTGCGTCGGGGATAGATCAGCAGGCCCTCTTCCCTGGCCAGCGCCGTTATCCGGGCAAAACGGTTCTGCTCGGCGGGAAATGGCGCTTTCGAAGCGCCATCGGCGACCAGTTCCACCCCCCAGAGCAGCCCGAGGCCACGCACGTCCCCCACCCAGGCGAAGCGGCCCTTGAGCGCCTTGAGTCCGGTTTCCAGCTCGCGGCCGCGAGCCGCTACGTTATCGAGGAGCTTCTCGCGCTGGATGGCCTCGACCACCGCCAGTGCCGTGGCGCAGGCCAATGGATTGCCGGCGTAGGTGTGGCCGTGCTGGAACCCGCCAGAGGCCATGACCGTCTCGACGATGTCGGCGCGGGCCAGCACCGCACCCACCGGGTAGTAGCCGGCGCCCAGTCCCTTGGCGGTGGCCAGCAGGTCGGGGGTGATGCCGTAGTGCTGGTAGGCGAACCAGGCGCCGGTACGACCGACGCCGGTCAGTACTTCATCGAGGATCAGCAGGCAGCCGAACTCATTGCATAACTCACGAATGCCCTCGAGGTATTGGCGGTCGAGCATGCGGGCGCCGGTACTGGCGCCGCCCACCGGCTCGAGTACGAAGGCCGCGATGGTGTCGGGGCCGGCGGCCGCCATGGCGGCGCGGGTATCGGCCAGTACGCGTTCCACATGTAGCCGGTCGTCAGCGTCGGTGTGGCGGTAGAAGTCGGGGCCGGCCACCTTGAGTGAGCCGATGGTGATATCGCTGAAGGGCGCTTCCAGGGGCTGATAGCCGGTGACGCCCAGGGCGCCCAGGGTGCTGCCGTGATAGGAGGGGCGCAGCGAAACGAAGCGGCGCCTCCGCGGCTCATCCTTGGCGACGAAGTACTGACGGGCCAGCTTGAGCGCCGACTCCACTGCCTCAGAACCGCTGGAAACGAAGAAGACCTTCTCCAGCTCCTGCTGCGTGAAGCCCACCAGCGCCTTGGCCAGAGCCACCGCGGGGGCGTTCTCGAACTGGGTGCGATAGGTGAAGGCGACCCGGTCGAGCTGGGCGAGCATGGCATCGCGAATGTCGCTGCGGCCGTGCCCCAGGTTGCATGAAATGGCGCCGGAGCAGCCGTCGAGATACTCCCGACCGGTTTCGTCCCACAGGTAGACGCCCTTGGCATGGCTGACTTCGGGCAGGGCGGGGCCGGCCTGGTAAAAAAGGGGAGATGGATCCATTGCAGCGTCCGTTGTCGTTATGTGTTTGTGAACGGTTCTCTGCAGTCTAGGTAGCGATCGATAAGTATTTCAATATATGATCTTTTTATCCAATTCGATGAGTTTTTATCATGGCAGATGTCAACATCCACTCGCTCAAGGCGCTGGCGATCTTCAAGACGCTGTTCGAGGCGGGTACCGCCTCCCAGGCGGCACGTACCCTTGGCATCACCCAGTCGGGGGTGAGCCGCTCCCTGGCCCAGCTCGAGGAGAATCTGGGCATCCAGCTGTTCCTGCGGGAGAAGAACCGCCTGGTGGCCACGCCGGAGGCGCGCGAGGTCTATGACGAGATCCTGCGCCTGATGGGCAATATCGAGGAGCTGCGACATAGCGTGCTGGCACTCAAGGAGTTCGGCACCTCGCGGCTGCGCATCGCCGCCATCCCCGGGCTGTCGTTCGGCTTCGTGCCCCGGCTGGTGGCCGCGCTGCTGGAGGAGAACCGGCAGTTCAGCGTCAGCCTGGACATGATGTCGAGCCATGAGGTGCAGCTTGCCGTGGAGTCGAGCCATGCCGACATCGGCTTCGTTACCTTGCCCATCACCTCGCAGGTGTTGCAGGTGGACCCTTGGTTCACTACCCAGGCGATCTGCCTGGTGCCGGAGCAGCATCCCCTGGCGGCGAAGGAGTGTGTCGAGGTGCAGGACCTGCGCGACCAGCATCTGGTGATCAGCAACCAGCCGAGCATCAGCACCAATCCGCTGCTGGAGCTGACCAGTCAGCACCGGGTACAGATCGCCGGCAAGACGGAGGCCAATATCGGTACCATCACGGCGCTGGTGGCCAGCCATGTCGGCATTACCGTGATGAATCCCATCACTGCCCAGGACCAGCTCACCCCACGGGACGGAGTGGTCATGCGGCCTTTCTCGCCGGCCATGGCGTTCAGCTTCGGCCTGGTCTACCGCGACAACTGGAAGCAGGCCAGGGTGCTCGATTTCCTGCGCCAGCGGGGCAGGGGGTTGCTCGAGAACTATGGCGAACGCTACCAGGGGCGTTGACGGGGCCGGGCTGGCCCCCCGCTCAGGGGCATGGCATGGTTTGGGGACCAACCCGAGGAGGCGTAGCCATGATCACGTTCCACAGCGAGGCCACCAAGCTGCGTCGCGCCAAGACCGAGCTCAACGAAGGGCTACTGGTCGCACCCTTCGAGTGCCCCGAGCGGGTCGACCTGGTGCTCGACCGGATTCGGGCGACGAGGCTTGGTGAGGTAGAGGCACCGACCCAGTATGGCCTGGAGCCGGTGCTGGCCGTGCACGATACCGGCTACGTGGAGTTCCTGGCCAGCTGCTGGGAGGAGTGGAAGTCCATCGGCATGGCCGGCGAGGCGATTCCCAACATCTGGCCGTCGCGTTCGATGCCCGGCGCGCGAATACCCGAACATATCGAGGGGCGCCTCGGCTATTACGCCCAGACCGGCGAGACCTCGATCTGCGCCAACACTTTTGAAGCCGCCGATATCAGCAAGGACATCGCCCTGTCGGCCCTGGGTCAAACGCTGAAGAGCGGTGAGCCGAGTTTCGGCCTCTGCCGCCCACCGGGTCATCATGCGTCCTCGGACCAGTTCGGCGGCTACTGCTTTTTCAACAACGCGGCCATTGCCGCCGACCAGGCCCTGAAGCATGGCCTCTCGCGTGTGGCGGTGCTGGATATCGACTTCCACCATGGCAACGGTACCCAGGAGATCTTCTACAGGCGTGACGACGTGATCGTCGTGTCACTGCATGGCGACCCTCTGCACTGCTTTCCCTACTACCTGGGACATGCCGATGAGACCGGCAGCGGACGCGGTGAGGGGTACAACGTCAACTTCCCCATGCCCCCCGGCACCGGCTACGGCCCGTGGTCGGCGGCCCTGGATGAGGGCCTGGCACGCATTCGTCACTCCGGCGCCGAGCTGCTCATCGTGTCACTGGGGGTGGATACCTTCGAGCACGATCCGATCAGCAGCTTCAAGCTGAAAAGCGCAGACTACCCGGACATCGGCCGACGCCTGGCCGCGCTGGGGCTGCCCACCGTCTTCCTGCTCGAAGGGGGCTACGCGGTGGAGGAGATCGGTATCAACGTGGTCAATGTGCTGAGCGGTTTCGAGGCTGCCTGAGACTGCGCCTAGGAGCCTGTCGGATTTGACCGATCGTCACGAGAGATTTGGATTTCGAGCCAAGTTTATCGATCTGATGAGGCGAATAGCCCGCTATTTAACGAATCAGTCCTAAAGGCGGGTCTCCAG
>SKVX01000302.1 GCA_007129225.1 Halomonas sp. | reverse complement strand
TTGGTGAGTGAGCTGCCCGAACAGTGCAAGGGGTTGATCGGGCCCTGGAGCCACAAGTATCCCCACATCGGCGAGCCCGGCCCCGCCATTGGCTTTCTGCAGGAGTGCCTGCGCTGGTGGGGGCGTTATCTCAAGGGGGAGGCCACCGGGGTGGAGCAGGATCCGGCCATCCGGGTATGGATGCAGGATAGCGTGCCGCCGACGACCCGCTACGGGCACCGCCCGGGACGCTGGGTGGCGGAGCCTGCCTGGCCGTCACCCAATATCGAGCAGTGGCGCCTGCCCCTGGCGCCGGGTCGATTGGCGCAGGATGACAAGCGGCGCAGCGAGGAAACGGCGCTGACGGTGCAGTCGCCGCTGACCTGCGGTCTCTTCGCCGGCAAGTGGTGCTCCTACGCCGCTGGCCCCGACCTGGCACATGACCAGCGTGAGGAGGATGGCGGCGCATTGACCTTCGACAGTTTACCGCTTGACGAGACAGTGGAGATGATGGGCGCTCCGGAACTGGAGCTGGAGGTGGCGTCCGATCGCCCCGTGGCCATGGTGGCGGCTCGACTCTCCGACGTGGCCCCAGACGACAAGGCCACTCGCGTCACCTACGGTCTGCTCAACCTGACACACCGGGATGGGCATGCCAATCCGCAACCGCTGGAGCCCGGTCGCCGCTACCGGGTCAGGATCCAGCTCAACGATGTGGCCCAAGTCTTTCCGCGGGGCCACCGGCTCCGCCTGTCACTCTCCACGTCCTACTGGCCGCTGGCCTGGCTGCCTCCCGAGCCTGTCCGGCTGACTCTCTTCGACAAGGGCAGTGAGCTGGTCTTGCCTGTGCGCAAGCCGAGAAAGGAGGATGCAGGCCTGGCGGGGTTCGACGAGGCGGAAGCCGCCCCGACCATTCCCTCGACACAGCTGGAGCCGGAACATCACAACTGGTATGTTCATCGCGACCTTGCGGAGGATGTATCGACCCTTGAGGTGATCAACGACAGCGGCACGGTGCGGCTTGAGGATAGCGGTCTGGAGGTCACCACCCGGGCCGTGGAGCGCTACCGCTCACGGGACGATGAATTCGATTCCGTGAGTGGCGAGAGCGTCTGGGAGCGTTCGCTGAAGCGGGGCGCCTGGCAGGTCAGTACCGTCACACGCACCGTACAGACCTCGAATGCCACCGATTTCTTCCTGCATGCGACGCTGGATGCCTACGAGGGTGAGCGTCGGGTCTACTCGCGAACCTGGGACTATACTATCCCGCGCAGGCTGGTCTAGGCTGAGTCTAATCGCGTCTCTGGGCGTGGGAAGCAAGGCGCTCCAAAGCGCGCTTGAGGCGGGGATCCTCGGTGTCGGCGGCGCAGGCGGCGATCTCGGCGGCGGCGGGGGTCGGCAGCTGGCGTACCTGGCGTGGCGGCACCTTGAGCGGCCTCACCGGCCGCACCTTGAGGGTGAACCCCGTGACCGCGGCGAACTCAGGCAGTTGATGCAGTAGGGTGAGCAGGCGCTGCCGTTCGTAGCGCAGCCAGGTCAGCCACACGGCGCGGTCGGTGATGATCGTCAGCTTCCCTTCACGAAAGCCCCCGACATGGACGTGCTCGCCCACCTCTTCCGGCAGGTGGTCTCGCAGGTGCTGCTGGGCGCGTGCGATCAGCCTCGCCGTGCGCATCAGCGGGGCCAATTCGCCGCCGCCGCCCAGCAGGCGAGACATGGGCTGTGCGCGTGAACGCTTAACCTTTATACTCATGAGCTTATTCTCGAGGGCAGAGGCCTTCTCCAGGTTGCCGTTAGCGACCTTGGCCGATGTCCTGATGTCCAACGCCCGTGGTTACGACAAAGCCTAGCACGCTCGGGAGATACGCTACAGCATGACCACTGTCCTGCCCCAAGGCCGTACCGTCGGCGCCCCGAACCCCGGGGCGGCGGCGCGTCGCCGGCAGCGCTCGCGCTGGTGGCTGGCAGGCCTGTTGGTGACCTGCCTGCTGCCCGCCGGTCTGAGCCAGGCGGAGACCCTGCGGCTGGCGGAAAGGGTGGTCCAGTCCTGCATCCTTGCCCCGACTCTGATGCGGGCTCGCTGCCGGTATGTGGCGCGCCGTCGAGCCTTGCCTCACTGGCCACCCCGCAAGCCAAGGGTCGTGGCCTGCCATGTTCGACCTTCGCGGTTGATGCCGCCCTGGCGGTGCTGGCCCGCCGCCCATGACGTCCTGACGCGCCGCGGCCCACCTTGCCCGCGACGCCACCTCTGAAGCCATCGATTCCTGCCGGTGGGGGCTTGGCGACATGCCATGTCCGCTTTCACTACTGGCCGAATGTCATATGCCGATATTGGACGTTTCATGATCAACTCTCTCTTACGCAAGGTCGTCGGCTCCAAGAACGACCGTGAAGTCAAACGAATGCACCGCCAGGCCGACCAGGCGACCGCCCTCGAGCCGCAGTTCGAGTCGCTTGACGATGCCGCGCTCCAGGCGCGTACCGCTGAGTTTCGCGAACGCCTTGCCGCCGGTGAACCCCTCGACTCGCTGATACCCGAAGCCTTCGCCACGGTGCGCGAGGCGAGCAAGCGGGTGATGGGCATGCGTCACTTCGATGTCCAGCTGGTAGGCGGCCTGACCCTGCACCGCGGGCGCATTGCCGAGATGAAGACCGGCGAGGGCAAGACCCTGGTCGCCACTCTGGCGGTCTATCTCAATGCCTTGCCCGACAAGGGCGTGCATGTGGTCACCGTGAACGACTACCTCGCCCGCCGTGATGCGGAGTGGATGCGTCCGCTGTATGAATTCCTGGGGCTGTCGGTTGGCACCATCTATGCCGGTCAGACCTCCGAGGAGAAGCGGGCCGCCTATGCCTGTGATATCACCTATGGCACCAACAACGAGTACGGCTTCGACTACCTGCGCGACAACATGGCCTTCTCGCTGGAGGATAAGGTGCAGCGGGGCCTGCACTACGCCATCATCGATGAAGTCGACTCCATCCTGATCGACGAGGCGCGCACGCCGCTGATCATCTCGGGTGCAGTGGATGAGAACACAGAGCTCTATCAGGTAGTGGATCGGCTGGCGAAGCACCTGGTCAAGGGCGAGGTGTCGGAGGACCCAGATGTCCCGGTCACCGGCGACTTCCTGATCGAGGAAAAACAGAAGCAGGTGGAGATCACCGAATCGGGCCACAACAAGGTCGAGGAGCTGATGCGCGAGGAGGGGCTGCTGGGTGAGCACGACTCGCTTTATGCCGCCCAGAACCTCAACCTGCTGCAGCACATGCATTCGGCACTGCGCGCTCGCCATCTCTACCAGCGTGACGTCGACTATATCGTTGCCGAGAACCAGGTGGTGATCGTTGATGAGCATACCGGGCGGACCATGCCGGGTCGTCGCTGGTCAGAGGGCCTGCACCAGGCGGTAGAGGCGAAGGAGGGGGTGCCCGTTCAGCGTGAGAGCCAGACCCTGGCATCGACCACTTTCCAGAACTACTTCCGCCTCTACGAGAAGCTGGCCGGCATGACCGGCACCGCCGATACCGAAGCCTTCGAATTCCGTCAGATCTACGGACTGGACGTAGTGGTCATTCCCACCAACCGGCCGCTGATCCGCAAGGATCTCAATGACCTGGTCTATCTCACCGCCGAGGAAAAGTTCGAGGCAATCATCAAGGACGTCAAGGCGGAGACCGAGGCGGGGCGGCCCGTACTGGTGGGCACGGCATCCATCGAGACCTCCGAATACCTGGCCAACCTGATGAAGGAGGATGGTCTCGCCTTCAACGTGCTCAATGCCAAGCAGCACCAGAGCGAAGCCGAGATCATCGCCCAGGCCGGTCGTCCCGGGGCCGTGACCATTGCCACCAACATGGCCGGTCGCGGTACCGATATCGTGCTGGGCGGCAACTGGGAGGCGGAGGCGGCCAAGATCGAAAACCCCACCGACGAGCAGATCGAGCAGCTCAGGGAGGAGTGGCGGGTCCGCCACGAGGCGGTGCTGGAAGCCGGCGGCCTGCATGTGGTCGGCTCCGAGCGTCACGAATCGCGGCGTATCGACAACCAGCTGCGTGGCCGCGCGGGTCGCCAGGGCGATCCGGGTTCTACCCGCTTCTTCCTCTCCATGGAAGACAGCCTGATGCGCCTGTTCGGCTCCGACCGGGTGCAGCGCATGATGAAGGCGCTGGGCCTCGAACGTGGCGAGGCCATCGAACACAAGATGGTGTCCAATGCCGTGGAGCGAGCTCAGAAGAAGGTCGAAAGCCGCAACTTCGATATCCGCAAGCAGCTGCTCGAATACGATGATGTGGCCAACGACCAGCGCCGAGTGATCTACGAGCAGCGCAATGAGATCCTCTCCTCCGACGATGTCTCCCAGAACGTGCTGGGCATTCGCGACGAAGTCCTGGAGCAGACCATCAGCGATTTCGTGCCGCCCCAGAGCTTGCAGGAGCAGTGGGACTTGCCTGGGCTGCAAGAGCACTTGCGCAGCGAGTTCAACCTCGACGCGCCGGTGGTGGAGTGGGCCGAGCAGGATGACCGCTTCCACGAGGAGCAGCTGCGCGAACGGCTCCGGGAGATGCATCGCAAGGCGTACGAGGAGAAGGTCGAAGCGGCCGGGGCGGAATTGATCCGTCGCTTCGAGAAGCAGATCATGCTGCAGATACTCGACACCCGCTGGAAGGAGCATCTCCAGTCGATGGATCACCTGCGTCGCGGTATTCACCTGCGCGGCTATGCTCAGAAGAACCCCAAGCAGGAGTACAAGCGAGAGTCCTTCGAGCTGTTTCAGACGCTGCTGACCAATATCAAGGCGGACATCACCCGCGTGACCAGTCACGTACACGTGCGCAAGCCCGAGGAAGTCGACGAGCTGGAACGCCAGCGGCGTGAGGCGCTGGAGCGTGAGAAGGCCGCGGCCAGTAGCCGGCATGATGCCCCGGCGCCTGAAGTGGGCAACGAGCGCGGGCAGGCAGCC
>SKVX01000419.1 GCA_007129225.1 Halomonas sp. | reverse complement strand
CCAAGCTGGTCACCGCCGTGGCCTGCGCCAAGGTGCCCAAGTTCACCGTGCTGATCGGCGGCAGCTTCGGCGCCGGCAACTACGGCATGTGCGGCCGCGCCTACGACCCCAACCTGCTGTTCATGTGGCCCAACGCCCGCATCTCCGTCATGGGCGGCGAACAGGCCGCCGGCGTGCTGGCCCAGGTCAAGCGTGACCAGCACGAGCGCGAGGGCCGCGAGTGGTCCGCGGAAGAAGAGGAAGCCTTCAAGGTCCCCACCCGCGACCAGTACGAGCACCAGGGCCACCCCTACTACGCCAGCGCGCGGCTGTGGGACGACGGCGTCATCGACCCGGCCCAGACCCGCGACGTGCTGGGGCTGTCACTGGCCGCGGCAATGAATGCCGAGGTGCAGGACACCAGGTTCGGCGTGTTCCGTATGTAGTGTTTCTGTAGGAGGTAGCTTTAGCTCGTGACGGCGGCCTCGAGGCGAAAGCATGGCGACAGCCGCCGCACAGCAGAGCTGGAATGCCAAACCGCACCCCGACAGAAACGAATCAAGGGTACTGACATGTCATCAAACGATACCTTTTCCCGCCTGACAATCGACGACCGCGGCGTCGCCTGGCTGACGCTCGATCGTCCCGAGGTGCACAACGCCTTCGACGACAGCCTGATCGCCGAGCTCAACGCCCACCTGGAGCGGCTCCACGACGACGCCCGCCATGGCCACGTACGCGTGGTGGTACTGGGCTCCGAGGGCAAGAACTTCTCCGCCGGGGCCGACCTGGGCTGGATGAAGCGCATGGTCGAGTACGACTTCGAAGGCAACCTGGCCGACTCGCGTAAGCTGTCGCAGCTGATGCACCGCCTCGATACCCTACCCTGCCCCACCATCTGCCGGGTACAGGGTGCGGCCTTCGGCGGCGCCGTGGGGCTAGCCGCCTGCTGCGACATCGTCATCGCCTCCGACAAGGCCAAGTTCTGCCTCTCCGAGGTAAAGATCGGCCTCTCGCCGGCGGTGATCAGCCCCTACGTGCAGCGGGCCATCGGGGCGCGCCAGATGCGCCGCTTCGCCCTCTCCGCCGAAGTGGTGGATGCCGCCACCAGCCTGACCCTTAGCCTGAGCCACCAGGTCGTGGGGCTCGACGAGCTGGACGAGGCCGTCGAGGCCATGATCGGCACCCTGCTCGGCGGCTCGCCCCAGGCCCAGCGCGCCACTAAGGCGCTGCTCTTCGAGGTGGCCCGGGAGCCCGACAGCAAGGCCACCCGCGAACACACCTGCAACGTCATCGCCGAGTTGCGCGTCAGCGCCGAGGGTCAGGAAGGCCTTTCCAGTTTCTTCGAGAAGCGCCGCCCCGCCTGGGTCGACGACACCGCCGCTTCAACCAAGACGTCAGCCGACACGGAGCGACGCTCATGAGCCAGACACTGCATACCCGTACTCACCAGTTCGACACCCTGCTGGTGGCCAACCGCGGCGAGATCGCCTGCCGCGTCATGCGCACTGCCCGCGCCATGGGCCTGCGCACCGTGGCCGTCTATTCCGACGCCGATGCCAGCGCCCGCCACGTGCGCGAGGCCGACGAGGCCGTCCGCCTGGGCCCGGCCGCCGCCCGCGAGAGCTATCTCAAGGTCGAGGCCGTTATCGAAGCCGCCAAGCGCACCGGCGCCGGCGCCATCCACCCCGGCTACGGCTTTCTTTCCGAGAACGGCGGCTTCGTCGAAGCCTTGGACCAGGCCGGTATCGTCTTCGTCGGCCCGCCCGCCTCGGCGATCGCCGCCATGGGCGACAAGTCCGCCGCCAAGGCACGCATGCATGATGCTGGCGTGCCGCTGGTGCCGGGCTACCACGGCGACGACCAGGACGACGCCCTGCTCAAGGCCGAGGCCGACAAGATCGGTTACCCGGTGCTGCTCAAGGCCAGCGCCGGCGGCGGCGGCAAGGGCATGCGTGTGGTCGAGGCCCCTGAGCAGTTCCAGGCCGCGCTGGACGGCTGTCGCCGCGAGTCCCAGGCCGCCTTCGGCGACACCCGCATGCTGATCGAGAAGTACCTGACCCAGCCGCGCCACGTCGAAGTCCAGGTGTTCTGCGACAGCCACGGCAACGGCGTCTACCTGTTCGAGCGCGACTGCTCAGTACAGCGCCGCCACCAGAAGGTGCTCGAGGAAGCCCCCGCCCCCGGCATGACCGCCGAACTGCGCCGCGAGATGGGCGAAGCCGCCGTACGCGCCGCCAAGGAGATCGGCTATGTGGGCGCCGGCACCGTCGAGTTTCTGCTGGATGCGGACGGCTCCTTCTTCTTCATGGAGATGAACACCCGCCTGCAGGTGGAGCACCCCGTCACCGAGATGATCACCGGCCAGGACCTGGTCGAGTGGCAGCTGCGTGTGGCCATGGGCGAAGCCCTACCCCTGACCCAGGACGAGCTGACCATCACCGGCCACAGCTTCGAGGCACGCCTCTACGCCGAGGACCCGGAGCAGGACTTCCTGCCCGCCACCGGCCTGCTCACCCAGTTCGCCATGGACCTGGAAGGCGCCGGTCTGGATCCTGCGCGGGTGCGCCTGGACAGCGGCGTGGAGACCGGCGATGCCGTCTCCATGCACTATGACCCCATGCTCGCCAAGCTGATCGTCCACGGCGACGACCGCGACCAGGCGCTGGCCACGCTCAACCGCGCCCTGGCGGCGCTGGACGTGCAGGGCGTCGTGACCAACCGCGCCTTCCTGCAGCGCCTGGCCACCCACCCGGCGTTCAAGGCCTGTGATCTCGACACCCGCTTTATCGAGCGCAATGAAGCCACCCTCTTCGCCCCCAAGCAGTACAGCATCGAAGAGTACGCCGGCGCCGCCCTGGTGGGCCTCAACCAGCTGGCCCGGGAGTGCGAAAGCGACTCGCCCTGGGACCGTCACGACGGCTTCCGCCTCAACGCCCCGCACAGCATCCGTATCGCGCTGTGTGATCCGGCCCACGTCCAGGCCAGTGAAGATTCCGAAACCGTGGTCGTGGTCGACGGCACCCGCCACAGCGGCGACGCTCTCTGGACCCTGACCATCCGCGGCGAGACCCTCACCGCCAGCCTGCAACCCCTGGCCGGCGACGCCGTCGCCGTGACCCTCAACGGCCACCGCCGTCGCCTGCAGGCACGTCGCGACGGCAACGTCGTCGTCATGGTCGACCCGCGTGGTGAAACCCGGCTGTTCTGGCGCCGCATCGACGCCATCGACCACGGCCACCACGAAGCCGAATCGACCCTCACCGCGCCCATGCACGGCACCGTGGTCGCCCTGCTCGTCGAAGCCGGTCAGAAGGTGGAGAAAGGCATGCCGCTGATGGTCATGGAGGCCATGAAGATGGAACACACCATGACCGCCCCCGCCGACGGCCACGTGGAAAGCTTCCACTTCCAGGGCGGCGACACCGTCGGCCAAGGCGACGTACTGCTCGAATTCGCCGCCGACGAATAAAAACCACGGGAGGCTGCAGGAGCGCTGGTCCCCATCGCGACAGGAGGCCGCAGGCCTCCCGATGAAGCCGACAACCTAAGCCAAAGCAGCTGTAGGAGCGCTGCTCCAACAAGGTAGCAATTGCCTGATATGGCAAGAAAAGGCAGCTGTAGGAGCGCTGGTTTCCATCGCGACTGGAGGCCGAAGGACTCCCGGCGGTGTTGTCCGGCGTCTGTGATAAGCGCCAACGCCGGCAGCCTCCGCCAAGGCGCCTAGCGGCGCCAGTCGCGAGCTAAAGCTGCTCCTACAGTGCGCTAGTTGCCTACATTGTTGGAGCGCTCGGTTCGGCGCCCCGAGTCCCCATCGCGACAGGAGGCCGCAGGCCTCCCGAATCAACGGCCACTGCTGGAGACACCGCCATGACATTCCCCACATCCGTGCGCCTGGTCGAGGTCGGCCCCCGCGACGGACTGCAGAACGAACCCAACCCGATCGACACGGCCACCAAGCTGGAATTGATCGACCGCCTGGGCGCCGCCGGCATTCGCTACATCGAGGCCGCCAGCTTCGTCTCGCCCAAGTGGGTGCCGCAGATGGCCGATCACCGCGAAGTGATGACCGGCCTCACGCGCCGCCAAGGCGTCACCTACGCCGCCCTCACCCCCAACCTCAAGGGGCTGGAAGCGGCACTGGAATGCGGCTTGGAAGAAGTGGCGGTCTTCGGCGCCGCCAGCGAGTCCTTCTCACAGAAGAACATCAACTGCTCCGTCGCCGAATCCCTCGCGCGCTTTGCCCCGGTGCTGGAGCGGGCCAAGGAGGCCAACGTCCGCGTACGCGGCTACGTCTCCTGCGTGCTCGGCTGCCCCTACGAAGGCGAGATCGCCCCGGCCAAGGTGGCCGAGGTTTCCAAAGCGCTCTATGACATGGGCTGCTACGAAGTCTCGCTAGGCGACACCATCGGCGTCGGCACACCCCTCGCCGCCAAGCGCATGCTCGAAGCCGTCAGCAGCGACATCCCCATGGAGAAGCTCGCCGCCCACTTCCACGACACCTACGGCCAGGCGCTCGCCAACCTCTACGCCGTGCTGGAAGAAGGCATCAGCGTGGTCGACAGCTCCGTCGCCGGCCTCGGCGGCTGCCCCTACGCCAAGGGCGCCTCCGGCAACGTGGCAAGCGAAGACGTCGTCTACCTGCTCAACGGCCTCGGCATTGAAACCGGCATCGACCTCGACAAGCTCACCGAGACAGGCACCTGGATCACCCAAACCATCGGCAGGCCCAACCGCTCGAAGGTGGGCGTAGCGCTGGCAGCGAAGTAAGAACGTGTCAGAAATGGAAAACCCCCAAGTCAGGTGGCTGACTCGGGGGTTTTTACAGCTTGTCGCTAGTTCGGGGATATCCGGCACGTTTCAGGGCGGTGCCAGGCGAAAGAGATAAAGTCATTTGACCTCAATCAACACGGAGCCCACGGATTGGCTGTATGGTCTGCGGCCGTGACCCCTGTGCTACCAAACCAGGGCAACCTTT
>SKVX01000343.1 GCA_007129225.1 Halomonas sp. | reverse complement strand
TATACCGGCAATGCCTATATAAATGAACCTGCCATTGCTTTTGTGGAGATTGTCAATGAGAATTCGCTGGTGGAATTCTGGTACAGGGGCATGCTGCTAGGCGAAAATACTACCGGGGAAGGGGGCACCTGGAGGGATATCACGCCATATTACGGTGAAATGCTGACCGGGAAGTACAATAAATGGTTAAAGGAGAATGCAGGCGCCGCTGATATTGAAGCCATCAGAAAGGAAGCGGGAGCAGGGGCGGCTGACGAAATACCCCGGCTGGCCCCCACTGAATTTGCCGGGGCTTCTGAACTGCGGTTCCATACTGAAGCAAAATTTATCATAAAGACCGAGAGGAATTTTTATACAGGCATGTATGATTACCTTAAGAATGAGCTCCGGGTGCAATCACTGGTGGCGGCAAACAGCGATCATGGCCACTGGAGATGCGGCTATGCCCTGCTTTCCAGTCTGTCGCTGCTGGATTTTGTCGACGGACATATTTACTGGCAGCATCCATTTTCGCGGACCGATCCGGCTACCGGGAACAACTACAGCTTTATCAACAACACCCCGATGGTAAACGAACCGGGAGTTAGCACGGCAGTGAGCCTTGCACGGTCTCCGGTCGAAGGCATGCCTTTCACGGTTTCCGAGACGAACCATCCTTTTCCCAGCGAGTATGCCGCCGAAGGGATCCCTATCCTGGGTGCCTATGCCATGTTGCAGGACTGGGACGGCATATACCAGCATGAGATGGCAACATCTGCGCCTCATGCCTGGAACAGTTCCAGGCCGGGTGCTTTTGCCATTTTTGCCGATCCTGTAAAAATGGCCAACCTGGCTGCCAGTGGCCTGATGTTCCTGAGGGGTGATCTGCAGCCGGCCCGGACTACGGTTTACAGGGGTTATGATGAAGGCGCGATAGTCGAAGGAATAAGGAAGACCAGCGGGAGGCCTTTTTTTACCGATGGGTTCTCCCCGCTTATACCCCTGATCCATAAAACCAGGATAAGCTCTTTTGAAAAAATTATCGACGATTTCCCCCTTATCGGGGAACAGGACCCGATAGTATCGGAAACGGGGGAAATTACCTGGCATAATACCGGGCGAAATCGCGTGGAGATTTCCTCGCCGCGGGCCGAAGCCATTGTGGGATATCTGAATGGTCAGGAGCGTACGGGGACCCGGCTGAAACACCTGGGCATTGCGGCCGAGAATGATTTTGCTGCTATCACCCTTGTATCTCTGGAGGGTGAACCGATCGGGGCGGCCAGCCGGCTTCTGCTTGTTGCCACTGGCAGGTCTGGATTTGAAGGCATGGTTTGGAATGATGAAAGAACACGTCTTGTTGAGAGGGGGGAGAGACCCGCAATTATTGAAATTATTTCCGGTGAGATAAATATTCGGGGACTGGGGGAATCCCATATGATTATTGTTGAACCTCTTGATGGCAAAGGAAACCCCTTCGCAACTTTTGAAGTGCCCGTTTCCAGCGGATCAGCCTCCTTTGTCATTGGTAATCAGATAACTGTGTGGTATCATCTGGAGGTGAAAAGGTAGTTTGTTTTCTTTTTGAGCAATCATTTATCACTTACCTTTCACTTTCCGGATTGATAAAGAACCCATTCGTCACTTAATTAAAGTTCTTCACCAAAAACCCTGTTTTTTGAGGGGACCTATCCATTTTTTTATTAACTTACCTAATAATTGCATTCAAGTTTTACAATTAATCGTACTCTCTTATATGCTTTCCCGGGTACTGCGTTTAGCAAAAACTGCTGTAACCGAGGAGGCGAAGCACGGCAAATAGTTTATGAAAGCTGTTCCCCTGGATAAAATTCTTGTTAAATAGTTGGTGCCGGTCAATTAAGCTGCGGAGTCTTTAACGCAACAAACATGATAAATTCATATTCACTTGTTCGGCATGGAGCTGATACATATTATCAAATTCCCTTGGAGGCCTGGAGGCGTGGGTTAACAGTTACTTTCGTCAAAGATTCCAAGCATTTTCGAATAAGTTCCGGAAATAATACACATTTTTTTACGGGATCTGCCCTGATTGATGATGAGTTATGTTTAAGGGCGGGCCAAATTTGCCATTACAAAGAAGTTACAAAACAATATCTTTCAAAAAACAATGTATCCGTGCCAAAAGGCAAGTACTTTGACCATTCAAATACAAATGAAGAGGTATTAAGCTATGCTGAATCCTTCGACTTTCCGCTTGTACTCAAGCCAACCAATGGTTCTTCGGGGGCAGGTGTTTTCGCAAACGTTAAAGATCTGGTGTCTTTAAAGGAATGCCTTGTTTATGTCCGAACACAACTTAATTATAAAAGCATAATTATTGAAGAGAGAATTGAAGGAGATGATATCCGGGTTTTTGTTGTTGGCAACAAAGTAATTGCCGCAGCAAAAAGAGTTCCAGCAAATATAACAGGAAACGGTAAGGATTCGATTAAAAAACTGATTAAGTGCAAAAACATTGAAAGGAATAAAAACATAATGTTAAGAAAGTCCCCTATTATTATTGACAAAGAAGTTCTGGATTCTCTTAAGTTGCTCGGATATAATCTCAGTAGTATACCCCGGAAAGGTGAAAAGATTTTCTTAAGAGATAAGTGTAACGTGTCAGCCGGAGGTGATCATGTGGACATTACAGATGACCTTCCTGACAGAGTAAAGGATATTGCTATTCGGGCAATAAAGACTGTTCCAGGATTACAACATGGTGGAGTAGATGTAATGTATAATGTTGATAATTCTGATAATCCCTGTGCGGTAATTGAAATAAATTCAAGGGCAATGATATGCGGACATTTATATCCATGGGAAGGTAAGCCCAGAGAAGTAATTGCAGCTCTGATCGATTACCATTTTCCTGAAAGCATTCCTAATAAAGAAAAAAATAAAAATCTGTATTTTGATTTCGATGATATCAAGATCCACTTATGTGACTGGAGAGAATTCGGAAATATTACTAATTGTAATGCAAAAACAGAAGTTACACTGACTCCACCGGCAACCAATAAGGTTGTTGCGAGAGAAATAATTGTCTCCGGCAAGGTGCAGAAGGTGGGGTTTAGATCCTGGGCGCAGGAACGAGCAAAAGAATTGAACCTGTTTGGTTTTGCTGAAAATTTTAAGTCTGACAAAGTGAGGATAGTTGTTGCAGGAGACGAAGAAAACGTGCTGTCTTTGGCAAAACTATGTAAAACCGGCCCATCAAAAGCAAGGGTTGAGGATTTGGTTATAAAAGAGACCAATCAACCAGTTTATCTTGGATTTTATATCAAACTTAATATGATTGAATATCTAAGAAACGAATCGAAGATTGCTTTAAGACTGATTAAGCAGCGCATTGTATTTTATCATAAACAAAAGAAAATGTATACCAGTGATTTATGATAATCATAGTAAATTATCTCCTTAACAGAAACTTTCTCCGATGACTGTTGACACTGATAAAATAAATATTTTTTTACATTACGGATATTTCCCCAATGCGCAGGTGCCATTGCCCGAATCTCTCCAGTGTTGGCTGTATTCTAAAAACCAGCCAGACTTAAATGGTGCAAATGAAGCCGACCTTATTATTAAGGGGGCGAATGCCCTGAGAAAGAGCTTCTACCAGGAAATTGCCGGTGATCATAATAAAACCCATATCGTGCCTCTCAGTGGAGGCCTGGATTCAAGGACCATACTCGCAGTTCTGCTTGAACAGCTTGAACCATCAAAGATCGTGACTGTAACATTTGGAACACCGGGTTCACCTGATTATGAAAGGGCCAGCTCTATTGCCAGAAAAGCTGACGTTAAGTGGGAAGGCATTGACCTTTCGCCCGGAAAATGGAAATGGGACACTGAAATGCTTGTTGAAACATCAAAAAGAAGCGAACGCCCCACACGGCTTTTTGACAGCGCCGTTAACCATGCTATCCAACTAAAGTTCGGAAAAGACTCTGTCTATTGGAGCGGATTTATGGGTGATTCTCTTGGGTGCATAGAACCTGTATCAAACAGGGTTACAACCTGGGGAGAAGCAAAGATGGCATTCGTTAAAAGAAATTGTGCTTCAAAGAAAGCCAAATTAACAATCAATGATTCTATACTCTATAATTGCCTTCCGTCAAAGCCTTTTGTGGTTTCCGAAAAACTTGATTATTATTCACAGCTCAACCACTTTATAAGGCAACAGTGCCTGACTAAGCATATTTATTCTCCGGTGGGGTATGATGTACGTTATCCATTTTTAAATCATGAATGGGTTAAGTTTATTCTGAACGTACCGGTAAAATTCAGTTGCAGGCAGGTATTATACCGAAAAATTCAAAATTCATATTGGCCACATCTCTTCACTAACTGGAACAGTCCCTTCAGGGATAGTTCACTATGGGAGTCTTTAAAGCATAAGAGAAGAAGAAGTTTAGTGATGCGATATATAAGAAAGTCTTTCAATGCATTGGGGATAAGAATGATAGCTGATAAAAGCGTGAAATATATTGACTGGAACCATTCACTCCTGCATCAAGATGATTTTACGGATGTAGTATTTTCAAATCTCCAGGATCTGCAAGCCAGAAAAATTATCGAATGGCTTGATTTGGATGAGCTTTGGCGTTTAAACCGGAATTTCCATAAGAGAATAGCGTCTGAATTAATGGTACTTGCAGCCCTGGAATTACATCTGAAGGCTAAAAAAATAAGAATTTAGGATTTTCTGATTCCACTTTTAACACATAAACATATGGCTATTGCCATAGAAAGATTGGAAGATAGCACTGACTGGGATAAGGAACTTGGATCTTTCCAGGGAAGCATCTTTATGAGCAGCAACTGGATCTCGGTCACTTCTAATAATGACAGGAAACCTGTTTATCTCCGTTTTATTGAAAATGATAAACCGGTTGCATTCCTTGGGGGGATCGAACTATTAATCAAAAATGGTCCTTCCAGACAATTGTTTTTTTAT
>SKVX01000571.1 GCA_007129225.1 Halomonas sp. | reverse complement strand
CCTGAGCCTCAGCTCTTGCTGGCGCGCTTGCGCTCGTTTTCCTTGAGGAATTTCTTGCGCAGGCGAATATGGTTGGGGGTGACCTCGACCAGCTCGTCGGAGTCGAGAAACTCGATGGCCTGCTCCAGCGAGAACTTCACCGGCGGGGTCAAGACGATGTTCTCGTCGTTGCCCGTGGAGCGCATGTTATCGAGCTTCTTGCCCTTGGTGGGGTTGACCACCATGTCACTGGCGCGGTTGTTGATGCCGATCAGCATGCCTTCGTAGACCTCGGTGGCGTGGTCGATGATCAGCTTGCCGCGCTCCTGCAGGGCATAGAGCGCATAGGCCAGGGCCTTGCCGTCGACCATGGACACCAGCACGCCGTTGCGCCGCTCGATGGAGGCGTCGGGCTTCAGCGGGCCGTAGTGGTCGAAGCGGCTGGTGAGGATGCCGGTGCCCGAGGTCAGGGTCAGGAACTGGCCGCGGAAGCCGATCAGGCCGCGGGCCGGGATCATGAAGTCCAGGCGTACACGGCCCTTGCCGTCGGGGTTCATGTTGGTCAGCTCGCCCTTGCGGTAGCCGAGCTCCTCCATGATGGCGCCCTGGTGCTGCTCCTCGCAGTCGATGATCACCTCTTCGTACGGCTCCTGCTTGACGCCGTCGACCTCCTTGATGATCACCTCGGGGCGGCCAACCGCCAGCTCGAAGCCTTCGCGGCGCATGGTCTCGATCAGCACCGAGAGGTGCAGTTCGCCGCGACCGGACACCTTGAACTTCTCGGGGGTCTCCCCCGGCTCGACGCGCAGCGCCACGTTGTGGATCAGCTCCTGCTCGAGACGCTCCTTGATATTGCGGCTGGTGACGTACTTGCCGTCGCGGCCGGCAAAGGGCGAGTCGTTGACCTGGAAGGTCATGGAGACCGTGGGCTCGTCCACCGACAGCGGCGGCAGGGCCTCGACGGTGGCCTGGTCGCACAGGGTGTCGGAGATCGACAGGTTGTCGATGCCGGTGATGCAGACGATGTCGCCGGCATCGGCCTGCTCGGTCTGCACGCGCTCCAGGCCCATGTGGGTCATCACCTGGCCGATCTTGCCCTTGCGGGTGGTGCCGTCGGTGCTGATCACGGTGATCTGCTGATTGGGGCGGACGCTGCCGCGCTTGATGCGGCCAAGGCCGATGACGCCGACATAGCTGTTGTAGTCGAGGGCCGAGATCTGCATCTGGAACGGACCGTCGAGTTCGACCTTGGGCGGCTCGACGATGTCGACGATGGACTGCAGCATCGGCGTCATGTCGTCGGCCAGCTCTTCCGGGTCCAGGCCGGCGATGCCATTGAGCGCCGAGCAGTAGATGATCGGGAAGTCGAGCTGCTCATCGCTGGCGCCGAGGTTGTCGAACAGGTCGAAGATCTGGTCGATGACCCAGTCGGGGCGCGCGCCGGGGCGGTCGATCTTGTTGACCACCACGATCGGCTTCAGGCCCTGGGCGAAGGCCTTCTGGGTCACGAAGCGGGTCTGGGGCATGGGGCCGTCGACGGCGTCCACCAGCAGCAGCACCGAGTCGACCATGGACATCACGCGCTCGACCTCGCCACCGAAGTCGGCGTGTCCCGGCGTGTCGACGATGTTGATGTGGTAGACCTGGTCGGCATCGGGGGCCTGCCAGCGAATCGCGGTGTTCTTGGCCAGGATGGTGATGCCGCGTTCCTTTTCCTGGTCGTTGGAGTCCATGACGCGCTCCTGCCCCTCGGCCTTGCGGTCCAGCGTGCCGGACTGGCTGAGGAGCTTGTCGACCAGGGTAGTCTTGCCGTGGTCGACGTGGGCAATAATGGCGATATTGCGAAGACTCTCGATCTGAGAGGGAACAGCTGTGCTCATAGGTTGTGGCTCGTCATCATCTACGCACCTATGTACACATATCAAGAAAGTACCCTAGGCGCGGGGGTAGGGAGAGTGGAGGCGCATTGTACAGACTAGGAGGGAAAGGGAATAGCAGAACCTCAGCCATCGTCCTGTTGTGGTAGACGCGTCTCCGCTTGCAGTGGGGGCTACTGCCGCCTCAGGACTGATGCCATCCTGCCCATCCTGCTGTTCCGCGGTGGATCGAACTGACACGAAGGTGCGATGAAAACCAGGCTGTATACTTTTCGTTTCTTTTATACACTTAATGATACGTTAATTGACACTCTTCTATTCCCGTATCCCGCAAGCCCGCCCTTCGCTTGCCGTCAAGGAATCGGCCGCCCATGTATGCGAGCAGTATTCTCTTTGATGCCCGCTCCTCCGGCGCCCAGCTACCGCGTCATTTAAGCGCGCTGAAGCGCGACGCGCGATACCGTGAGGGAAAGCGTGAGCTGCTGTTGGTCGACGATACCGGCGACCAACGATTGCCCGGACTGGCCAGCCGCTTCGGCGTCACCCTGGTGCCCTGTCGTCGTTGCCCGTTGGGGGAGCGACTCAACGTTGCCGTGGCGGCCAGCCAGGGCGAACTGCTGCTCTTCCCCGGCGGGGTCCTGCGTGGCTTTCATCCATGGCTGGATAACCAGCTAAGCGATGTAGGTCAGCAGGAGTGGGATGCCGCGCTCTTGCAGGTGCGGCGCAAGAGCGTACTGTTGCGGCTGCTGAACTGGTTGTATCGTAGCTCGCCCACCGACACCTTCTGTGTGACCCGTAGTTGGTTCGAGCGTATCGGGGGGTTTGATCCCGAGCTGGAGCACGAGGCCCTGCCCGAGCTGATCGAGCGGCTGCGGGCCTGCCAGGCTCGAATTTCGGTCGAGGGCATCTGAGGCCGGCCTGCGCCTATGACAGCGCCCGCCGGGAGGCGGGCGCTGCATCGGTGGTACGGCTTGCGTTTGGCGTTACTCGTCGCCGGGGACACCGCCCATGTCCTCGAGCAGTTGGCGATAGCTCTCCGACTGGGCATGCAACATTTCTGTGGCCTCCTCTTCACCCATGAAGTGGACCGGCATCAGGATGCGCTCCTCGGTGATTTCGATGAAACGCTCATCCTGGGTGGCGGCCTCCAGGGCCTCGGCAAGGCGGTCTACATGGGCGTCCGGGGTGTTCTTCGGCACCACCACCACGCGGAAATCGGAGGTATCCAGGTCGTAGCCGGCTTCCTGGATGGTCGGGGCGTCCGGGAAGGCGAACAGGCGCTCGGAGTCCATGCCCAGCAGCACCGGCATCTCGCCGCTGTCGGCGTAGCCGGAGTGGGTGCCGCCGCTGTAGCCGAAGTCGACATCACCCGACAGGATCAGCGGGGCCATGCCGGCGCCACCGGAGGTGGGAATGATGCGCAGGTCGATCCCTTCCTGCTCCATGATGTATTCGATGACCAGCCGATCCAGGGCGTGCTGGGTGGCATAGCTGGTGCCCGGATTCTCGCGGGCGTACTCGATCAGGTCTTCCCAGCTTTCGCCGAAGGGACGGTCTTCACCGGTGACGATGGCGTGCTGCACGGTGGTGATGCTGGCGACATAGCGGAAGTCATCCAGCGTGAAATCGGTGTCGTGGGCATGCGGTGCAAAGGTGAGCGTACCGTTGGTCCCGGCGTAGACGAAGGTATGACCCTCATCCTGGTTGTTCATCAGGCGGGTCAGCGAGACGGCGCCACCGGCGCCCGGCTGGTTGACCACGTTGACCGGCTGGCCGAGCTCCTCTTCCAGCACGTTGGCCAGCACGCGGGCCTGGATATCGGTGCTGCCGCCGGCACCGAAACCGACGACGAGGGTCAGCGGCTTGGTCGGAAATTCGTCGGCCTGTGCCAGGCCGATGGTGCCAAAGGCCATGCCGGCGGACAGAATGGCAGTGCTCAGAAGCTTCATTTTCATTGTTGGACCTCATTATCGCTTGGTGGCCTTGCGGATTGCGCGAGGCCGGAGTGAGGCGAGCGGGGCCCGGTCAGGGCCGGTTTCAGCTCGCCGTTGTCGCCGCTCCCGGGTTGCCGGAGCGGCGAGCAGGCTTTGCGGACCGGATTGGCGCCTGAGCGATTACTCTTCGTCTTCGGGCAGGCCGCCGAGCCCTTCCAGCAGGGCCTTGTAGCCCTCGACCTGATCGGCGAGAGTCTGGGTGACCTCATCCTCGGGAATGTAGGTCACCGGCATCAGGATGCGCTCCTCGGTGATCTCGATGAAGCGCTCGTCCCGGGTCGCCGCTTCCAGCGCCTCGGCCAGGCGTTCGACGTGGGCGTCCGGCACGTCCTTGGGCACCATCACCACGCGGATCTCGGCGGCGTTGATGTCGTAGCCGGCTTCCTGCAGGGTCGGGGCGTCGGGGAAGGCAACCAGGCGATCTTCGGCCAGGCTCAGCAGCACCGGCATCTCGCCGCTGTCGGCATAGCCGGAGTGGGTGCCACCGCTGTAGCCGAAATCCACGTCGCCGGAGAGGATCAGCGGCGCCATGCCGGCCCCGCCGGCGGTGGGTACGATACGCAGGTCGAGGCCTTCCTGACGGGCGATGTACTCGATGATCATGCGATCCAGCGCGGTCTGGGTGGCATAGCTGGTGCCCGGGTTCTCGCGGGCATACTCGATCAGGCCTTCCCAGGTATCGCCGAACTCACGGTTCTCACCGGTGACCATGGCCGACTGGCCCAGGGTCACGCCGGCCACGTAGCGAAAGTCATCCAGCTGATAGGTGGTCTCGGTGGAGAGCGGGCCGAAGGTGATGGTCATGGAGGTACCGAAGACGAAGGTGTAGCCCTCGTCGGTATTGTTGGCCAGGCGCGCCAGTGCAACGCCGCCACCGGCCCCCGGCTGGTTGACCACGTTGACCGGCTGGCCGAGCTCGTCTTCCAGCACGTTGGCCAGCACGCGGGCCTGGATATCGGTACTGCCGCCGGCGCCGAAGCCGACGACGAGGGTGAGCGGCTTGGTCGGGAACTCGTCGGCCAGGGCCGCGCCGGCCATGCCGAGCGCCATGGCGGAAGAGAGAATGGCGGTACTGAGCAGCTTCATTTTCATTGTGGAACCCTCTTTAATTGCGTCGTTGTTTTGCTTCGTGTTTTGCTTCGTGT
>SKVX01000544.1 GCA_007129225.1 Halomonas sp. | reverse complement strand
TCGAGGCCGCCTTTAACTACCACCAGCAGGCGCTGGGCTTGCGCCAGGAGCGCCACAAGGTGCTGGCCAGCAATATCGCCAACGCCGATACGCCGAATTACAAGGCGCGCGACATGGATTTTGCCGGCGAGCTCAAGAAGGCGGTCGAGCATGGTCGCTCATCCGGTGGCGGTTTGTCACTGGCCAGGACATCCGCGGGGCATCTGGGCGGACAGGGCTTCGCGCCGCCGAGCCAGGACTTGCTGTATCGGGTGCCGGACCAGCCGAGCCTGGACGGGAACACGGTAGACATGGATCGCGAGCGTACCCAGTTCGCCGACAATTCGGTGCGCTATCAGGCCGCACTGACCATCCTCAACAGCCGGATCCAAGGGCTGAAGAGCGCCATGCAGCCTGAATAAGCTGTCAGAACAAACCGAACCGGAACAACCAGAGAGAGACCGCACCATGTCGATGTTTTCCGTTTTCGATATCGCCGGCTCGGCCATGAGCGCCCAGTCGCAACGCATGAACGTTACGGCCAGCAACCTGGCCAACGCCGACAGCGTGGCGGGGCCGGATGGCGAGGCCTATCGCGCCAAGCAAGTGTTGTTCGAGGCCCGTCACCAGGGCGCCCATGGTATCGGAGGCGTGGGCGTGCGCAGCGTGGTGGAGGATACCTCGCCCATGCGCATGGAGTACCGGCCCGAGCACCCGCTGGCCAATGAAGAGGGCTACGTGACCATGCCCAACGTCGAGCCGGTACATGAGATGGTCAACATGATTTCGGCCTCCCGTTCCTACCAGGCCAACGTCGAAATCATGAACACGAGCAAACAGATGATGCTCAAGACACTCACCTTGGGTGAAGGGTAACCGCCATGTCCACGACCATTGATGCCAATGTCGTCACGCGGATGAACCAGGGTGGCACCTCAGCCCGCGATGCCAGTCAGTCCGCCGAGCTGCGCAACAACTTCATGACCCTGCTGATCGCCCAGATGCAGCACCAGGATCCGCTCGATCCCATGGACAACCATGAAATGACATCCCAGCTGGCCCAGATCAATACCGTCAGCGGCATCGAGGATCTCAACAAGACCCTGAAGGGTATCACCAGCCAGATGGACGCCGGCCAGACCTTGCAGGCGACCGCGTTGATCGGCCAGGGCGTGCTGGTGCCGGGCGATCGTGTGCTGATGGAAACCGATGAAGAGGGCAATGCCCACACCACGCCCTTCGGTATCGAACTCGGTCAGGCGGCCGAGAACGTGCGTGTAACGATCACCAACGCCAGTGGCCAGGTGGTCAACCGCTATGACATCGGCTCGGTGAAGGCAGGGGTCGAGTCCTTCACCTGGGATGGCCGAACCACCGAGGGTGAAACGGCCGCGCCGGGCGCCTATCGGGTGCGTGTCGAAGCCACCAGTGGTGACAAGACACTGAGCGCCTCCACGCTCAACTACGCCGTGGTTGGCGGGGTGACGCCGCCCGACGGCAATGGCGGTGTGAAGCTCGACCTTGGCGCCATCTATGGCCAGGTCGGCCTGGCTGACGTCAAGCAGATTCTTTGATCACAACAATGGCTTTCCCATAAGGAAGTCGTTGAATAATCAGTTTCCTAATCAGAACCGCGAAAGCGGCACAATATTCGGCAGGCAGAGGAACGAAACATGAGTTTTTCACAGGCACTGAGCGGTTTGAACTCCCAGGCTCAGAAACTGGGCACCATCGGCAACAACATCGCCAACTCCCAGACCGTGGGCTTCAAGAGCTCCAACGTGCAGTTCGCGGATGTCTTCGCGGGCTCGAAGGTCGGCCTGGGCACCCGGGTGTCGTCCGTGCTGCAGAACTTCAATGAAGGCAACGTGGAGTCCACCAACCGCAATCTGGACCTGGCCATCGCCGGCGACGGCTTCTTCCGTTTCCAGGACCCCAGCGGCGAAGTGGTCTACTCGCGCAACGGTCAGCTCTCCATGACCGCCGAGGGCAACCTGATCAACGCCCAGGGCGCGCAGATCATGGGCTTCGGGCTGAATGCTGCCGGCCAGGTTCAGGCGGGCGGCCAGCCGGTGCCGCTGAACGTCTCCGCGGAAGAGCTGGATGCGAGTGCCACCACTCGCGTCGGTACCACGATCAACTTGGATGCGCGGAAGGTGGCAGGGGACGATCTCAGTATCGTGGAAAGCTCAAATGGTGAGGAGATCGAATACCACTATTCGAATAACTTCACCGTTTTCGATTCGCTGGGTAATCCGAGAAATGTGACGATCTATTACGAGAAGATCGATCAGGAAGTCGATGATCAAGGTAGGCCGCTGTATATCGATAATGATACTGATATCGAATACTTTCTGGCCGACAATGGCTCGTATTATGCAGTAGGCGATGATCCCGCAACCGATCCAGCTTTTGATCCTACAGGCTCTCCTGGCTTTGGCCCTCAAAGTCTCGAGAACACCTGGCAAGCCCGGATCACCATGGATGGCTACTATGATGCCGAGAACGACTTTCGTGCCGCTTTCAATCAGAACGGCACCCTGACTCAGCCAGCCGGTGGAGCAACGGCCATTAACTTTGGCGCGGATTCACCGTTGGGTAATGACCCGAATCCGCTGGCCTTCCAGCTCAATCTCGCCGGCTCCACCCAGTTCGGCAATACCTCCACGGTCAGCAGCCTGACCCAAGATGGCTACACCTCCGGCACTCTGGTGGGCATCACCATCAACGATGACGGCACCATCATGCGCAACTACTCCAACGAGCAGTCGCGCCCTGCCGGTCAGGTCGCCATGGTCAGCTTCCGCAACCCCGAAGGCCTGACGCCCGCCGGCGACAACGTCTGGTCGGCCAGCGCCACCTCCGGCCAGGAGCTGATCGGCGCGCCGGGCACCGGCCTGCTGGGCAGCGTGGTCTCCGGCGCCATCGAGACCTCCAACGTCGACATGGCCCGTGAACTGGTGGACATGATCGTGGCGCAGCGGGCCTACCAGGCCAACTCCCAGACGATCAAGACCCAGGATGAGCTGCTGCAGACCGCCATCAACCTGCGCTAAGCGCTAATACCAAGCGCTAGGCTCTGTCTAAAAGTCGGCGAGCGATGGCCAGACAAGGCAAAAATTGGCGAAAGGACGGAGTTTACAAGCTGTAAATGAGTACTTTGAGCCGATTTTTAACGCCGTATGGCCGAGCGCAGGCACTTTTGGATAGAGCCTAAGGGAGTAGAGTCATGGATCGCATCTTATATACCGCCATGAGCGGGGCCAAGCAGAGCATGGACCAGCAGGCGGTGGTCAGCCACAACCTGTCGAACGTGTCGACTGCCGGGTTTCGCGCCCAGCTGCATGCCATGCGCGCCGTGCCGGTAGAGGGCGAAGGCGCACTACCGACCCGCGTGTCGGTAGCGGCGACCACGCCGGGCAGCGACTTCTCGCCGGGTCCCATCAACCACACCGGGCGGCCCTTGGACGTGGCGCTGGAAGGCGACGCCTGGATCGCCGTGCAGGCTGACGACGGCACCGAGGCCTACACCCGGCGCGGCGACCTGGAGGTCGACGGCGACGGCCTGGTCACCCTGGTGGGGCGGCCGGTGATCGGCGATGGCGGTCCCATCGTCGTGCAGCTGGGTGCCAGCGTATCGGTCGGTGCCGACGGTACTCTCAGCGGCATCGGCGAAGGGGAGACCCCCGAGGCGCTGGTGGACATGGGGCGTATCAAGCTGGTCACCCCGGAACAGCCCTTGCTGCGTGGCGATGACGGTCTCTTCCGTCCGGCGCCCAATGCGGAAGGTGACGTGGTCGCGCTTCCCGCCGACGAGAATGCCAGGGTCGCCAGCGGTGCGCTGGAGGGCAGCAACGTCAGCGCCATCGAGGCCATGGTCTCGATGATCGACGTGGCGCGGCGCTACGAAATGCAGATGAAAGTGATCAGCACGGCTGATGAAAATGCCCAGCGGGCCAACAACCTGCTCTCTATTCAGGGCTGATGGCCTGACAGCTAGGCACTTTTCAAGGGGTGCCCGAGGAAACGAATATGATCAAGTCACTCTGGACGGCCAAGACCGGCCTGGAATCCCAGCAGGTCAAGCTGGACGTCATCTCCAACAACCTGGCCAACGTCAGCACCAACGGCTTCAAGCGTTCGCGCGCGGTGTTCGAGGATCTGCTCTACCAGAACCTGCGTCAGCCCGGTGCCCAGAACGACGTGCAGAACCGCCTGCCTTCCGGCATGCAGGTGGGCTCCGGCGTGCGCCCGGTTGCCACCGAGCGCCTGCACACCCAGGGTGGGCTCGAGCAGACCGACAACTCCCGCGACCTGGCGATCAACGGCAACGGCTTCTTCCAGGTGCTGATGCCGGATGGTTCCACGGCCTACACCCGCGACGGCAGCTTCCAGCTCAACGAGAACGGCCAGATGGTCAATGCCAACGGCTACCCCCTGGAGCCGGCCATCATCATTCCCGACAATGCCCTGTCGATTTCCATCGGTGAAGACGGCATCGTTTCGGTGACACAGCCCGGCGTGAACCAGGCACTGGAAATCGGCCAGATCACCGTCTCGACCTTCGTCAACGCGACCGGGCTCGAGAGCATCGGCGGTAACCTCTACCGGGAAACCACGTCCTCCGGTCCGCGCAACGAGGCCATGCCGGGCATGAATGGGGCCGGCCGCCTGTTCCAGGGCTATGTGGAAACCTCCAACGTCAACGTGGTGGAGGAGATGGTCAGCATGATCCAGACCCAGCGCGCGTACGAGATCAATAGCCGCGCCGTTCAGACCAGCGACGAGATGCTCTCCCGGTTGAGCCAGCTCTGACAGATGACGGCATGATGATTTCCACTCCCTGCCATGGGAAGCGAGCAAGCATGAACGGCGCGGGTTTTTCGGTATCGAGACTGTTTCTTGTCATCCTCGCCCTGGCGGCGCTGGCCCTGGGCGGCTGTGCACAGGTGCCCCGTGCCTCCGTGGTCGGGGAGCAGGAGCAGATCGCCATCATGGAGCCGCCGCCTCGCCTGGCCAATGGCTCCATCTACCAGGCGCATCGCGGTTC
>SKVX01000273.1 GCA_007129225.1 Halomonas sp. | reverse complement strand
GCCCTTAGAGCACGATCAACGCATCGCCGACGGATACGCTGTCGCCTTCGCTGACCTTGACCTCGGAGACGGTGCCGGCACTGCTTGCCCGCACCTCGGTTTCCATCTTCATGGCCTCGAGGATGATGACGACGTCACCCTCCTTGACCGCGTCGCCCGGCTTGACGTTGACCTTGAAGATATTGCCCGCCAGGGGCGCGGCGATGGTCTCACCACTGGGCGCGGCGGGAGCCGCCGGGGCCGGGGCCGCACCGCCCTGCTCAGAGACCTCGCTGATCTCGCCGCCCTCGGCCACTTCCACCACATAGGCCTTGCCGTTGACCTTGACGGTGTAGGTTTCCGGGCCGGCCGGGGCAGCGCCTTGGGTGGCCGGCAGTTGGGCGCCGCCCTGCTGGGAAGCGACCGGCAGGCCGGCGGCTGCCTGCCTTTCGGGTGTCTGTGCTTCCGGCGCCTGGGGCACCGGCTCGAAGGCGTCGGGGTTGTCGCGGTTCTTGAGGAACTTGAGCCCGATCTGAGGGAACAGCGCGTAGGTCAGGACGTCATCGATCTCGCGCTCCCCTTCGGCGAGGCGAATGCCTTCCGAGCCGGCCTTCTCCTTGAGCTCGGCGGCGAGACGTTCCATTTCCGGCTCGAGCAGGTCGGCGGGCCGACAGGTGATCGGCTCGCCCCCCTCCAGCACGCGCTGCTGCAGCTCCTTGTTCAAGGGGGCGGGGGCAGCGCCGTATTCCCCCTTGAGCAGCGCCTGGACCTCCTTGGAGATCGACTTGTAGCGCTCGCCCATCATGACGTTCATCACCGCCTGGGTACCGACGATCTGTGACGTCGGCGTCACCAGCGGAATGAAGCCCAGGTCCTCGCGGACACGCGGGATCTCGGCCAGCACGTCGTCGAGCTTGTCGCCGGCGCCCTGCTCCTTGAGCTGGCCTTCCATGTTGGTGAGCATCCCGCCCGGCACCTGGGCCACCAGGATGCGGGAGTCGATGCCCTTGAGCGAACCCTCGAAGGCGGCGTACTTCTTGCGCACCTCGCGGAAGTAGGCGGCGATCTCCTCCAGCAGCTCCAGGTCCAGGCCGGTGTCGCGCTGGGTGCCCCGCAGGATGGCGACCACCGACTCGGTGGGGCTGTGGCCGTAGGTCATCGACATGGAGGAGATCGCGGTATCGACGTTGTCGATACCGGCCTCCACGGCCTTTAGGATCGAGGCGGTGGACATGCCGGTGGTGGCATGACACTGCATGTGGATCGGAATCGACAGCGCCTTTTTCAGCCGGGATACCAGCTCGAAGGCATCATAGGGGGTCAGCAGGCCGGCCATGTCCTTGATGCACAGGGAGTCGGCCCCCATGTCGGCGATGGTCTCGGACAGTTCGACCCAGCTGTCCAGGGTATGCACCGGGCTGACGGTGTAGGAGATCGTACCCTGGGCATGGCCCTGGACATCGCGCACCGCCTTGATGGCGCGCTCCAGGTTGCGCGGGTCGTTCATGGCATCGAACACGCGGAAGACATCGACGCCGTTGGTCTTGGCCCGCTCGACGAAACGGTCGACCACATCATCGCCATAGTGCCGATAGCCCAGCAGGTTCTGGCCCCGCAGCAGCATCTGCTGCGGGGTATTGGGCATGGCCTCCTTCAACGCCCGTATCCGCTCCCACGGATCCTCTCCGAGATAGCGGATACAAGCGTCGAAGGTGGCACCGCCCCAGGACTCCAGCGACCAGAAGCCGACACGATCGAGCTTCTCGGCGATCGGCAGCATGTCGTCAAGGCGCAAGCGGGTCGCGAACAGTGACTGATGGGCGTCGCGCAGCACGACGTCGGTGATGCCCAGCGGGCGTTTGGTCTCACTCATGACGATGACCCCGTAGAGATGGCGATGGTGTTATGTAGTAGTATGGCGCGCCCTCGCCGCGCACCCAGTCAGTGGCGAGGGCGGCGATGGCGGTAACGATGGACGGCGGTGCTGATGACGGCCATCAGTTCGGCATCATCGCCCTTGTCAGCGGCAGGTGACACGCCTTGACCGACGGCGGGCTGCACGGCAGGCGGCGCGGGGGCCAGGCGGCGAACGGCCAGCGACATCAAGGTGGTGGTCAGCACAAGCACGGTAAGAAAAACAAAAACGAATCCCATGCCTACGCCCATCAGGGCCAGACCATCATGTAACAGCTGCAGATCCTGCATGCGCCTTCTCCCGTAACCTGACCACGAACAGACGCCATCAGGTCGAATAGCGTAGAAATCCGGTCGTATAAACTGCCACACTCAGGACAGATTGCAAGCGCCCCATGGTGGAACCCAGCGTTGTTAATTTACTACAAGGAGGTCGTGAGATGGGCCGTATCGGGCTCGCCCCCATGGAAGGAGTGATCGACTCCGTCACCCGCGACCTGCTAACCCGGCTGCCCGGCTTCGACTGGACGGTCACCGAATTCGTGCGCGTGGTCGATGCCCGCCTACCGCCACGGGTCTACCACAAGATCTGCCCCGAGCTCGTCCGTCTCCCGGCTCGAACCCCTTCCGGTGTACCGGTGCACCTGCAGCTGCTGGGTAGCGATCCCAGCGCCCTGGCTGCCAATGCCCGGCAGGCCCTGCACCTGGGCGTGTCCAGCATCGATCTCAATTTCGGCTGCCCGGCCAAGCTGGTCAATCGCCATGACGGCGGCGCCTCGCTACTACGCGACCCACGCCGGGTCTATGCGGCGGTAGCCGCCGTGCATGACATGGTGGGCCACGCCATACCGGTGACGGCCAAGATCCGCCTCGGCTTTTCAAGCCGTCGCCTCGCCCTGGCCTGCGCCGGGGCAGCCGAAGCGGGCGGCGCGGCACAACTCGTTGTGCATGCACGCACCCGCGACGAAGGCTACCGCCCGCCGGCCCATTGGGAGTGGATCGGACGTATACGCCGCCACCTGAGCATTCCCGTGGTCGCCAACGGCGACATCTGGAGCCTGGAAGACTACTGGAAAGCGAGAACGCTATCCGGCTGCCGCGATGTCATGCTGGGCCGCGGCGCCCTGGCCGACCCCTGGCTGGCACCACGCATCCGTCATTGGCTGAGAACCGGTGAACGCCTCCCCGACACCTGCTGGCAAGCACGGGCAGCGATACTTATCGCCTATGCTGCAACGCAGCGCAAAAAACTGCAAGCTCGCGTGGTGGTATCACTGGTCAAGCAGTGGCTGAATCAGATGCGTTACCGGGATAGCGTGGCGGCTCAGCGCTTCGAGCAACTCAAGCGCATCACCGAGCTCGACGCCCTTCTCGCCGGACTGGAGGCAACCACTTCTCATTCGCAGCCGGAATCATCATGGCAACGAAACCATAAAAAAGGGGCGCACGTCGACTAGCGGCGGCACCCCAAACGATCGCACGGCGCACTCATCCCTGAACAGGCCGATACTCATTGCAGATAAACGGTTGACCAATGGTCACAAACAGAAGACCCGCCCTCGGCTCGAGGACGGGTCTGAATCTGGCGCGCCCGGGAGGATTCGAACCTCCGACCCCCTGATTCGTAGTCAGGTACTCTATCCAGCTGAGCTACGGGCGCATAAACGGCATAACCGCGACTTGCCTTGCAACTTGCAACGATACTCTTGCAACACAGCACTTTTGCAACACAGCGCCATGAATCTTCCAAAACAGCCATGGTGCAGCATGGCGCGCCCGGGAGGATTCGAACCTCCGACCCCCTGATTCGTAGTCAGGTACTCTATCCAGCTGAGCTACGGGCGCGTTGCTTTGTCAATCCACTTCTTGCGCATTTCACTGCCTGCTGCGCCTTGCACGTGCCGCGATGGCGGAGAGGGAGGGATTCGAACCCTCGATGGGGCTATAAACCCCATACTCCCTTAGCAGGGGAGCGCCTTCAGCCACTCGGCCACCTCTCCCTCAACGACACGGCGCATACTCTATCGTCTATGCGCCTCTTTGTCTAGCGTATTCAGGGATTTGTTTCCTCCGGACTGAATCGCCAGCGTCTCGTTATGACTCTCAGGATGCTGTGCCGCCACCCCCTTCATCGGACTTCTCGCGCTGTATACGCTGGTAGATCTCTTCACGATGTACGGCGACATCCTTGGGTGCATTGACGCCGATTCGCACCTGATTGCCCTTGACGCCAAGGACGGTCACGGTGATGTCATCACCGATCATCAGGGTTTCGCCGACACGGCGGGTCAGGATGAGCATGACTGATCTCCTTCTCAGACGACTTGCAACGGGATACGCGACGATCCAATCGACGCCGTTCAACTAAACATATTATGTGGCATGAGACCACTGTGCACCACCGACGCGCACCATGACATCATGAATGCGTTGAAGGGAAGTCGAATGTCGCAGTGTCACCGACTTCCCTGTCATCGTAGAAAGGACAGGCCAATCTCGCTGCTTGTTGCTCTCTATTCGCTTTCGATATCGCTCTTGTCCAGGCCGAAGGCCTTGTGCAACGCCTTGACTGCCAGCTCCATGTGCTTCTCGTCGATGACCACCGATATCTTGATCTCGGAGGTGGAGACCATGCGAATATTGACGTTCTCGTCGGCCAGCACGCGGAACATCTTGGAAGCCACACCGGCGTGGGAGCGCATCCCGACACCCACCAGCGACACCTTGGCGATATTGTCGTCGCCCTTCACCTCACCCTCGCCCAGGTCCGGCAGCACCTGCTCCTGGAGGATCTTCAGCGTCTGCTTGTAGTCGCCCTTGGCCACGGTGAAGGTGAAATCGGTGTAGTCGCCTGCCGGCGCCACGTTCTGCACGATCATGTCGACCTCGATGTTGGCATCGGCGATCGGCCCCAGGATACGCGACGCCACGCCGGGCACATCGGGGGTATTGAGCAGGGTGAGCTTGGCCTCGTTGGCGGTGAAGGCGATACCGGAGATCAGCGGTTCTTCCATGGAATCCTCGTCTTGGTCGGAGTCAGCAACGATCAGGGTGCCGGGGCCGTCCTGGAAACTGGACAGCACGCGCAGCGGCACATTGTATTTCCCGGCGAATTCAACGGCACGGATCTGCAACACCT
>SKVX01000389.1 GCA_007129225.1 Halomonas sp. | reverse complement strand
TCATCGGCGGCATGGCGAAGATGATGGTGGCGATCAGCCCCGGCACGTTACCGATGCCGAACAGCATCACGGCGGGGACCAGATAGACGAAAGGCGGGGTGGTCTGCATGATGTCGAGAATCGGCCGCATACCCTTGGCGAAGCGATCGCTGCGCGAACAGAGGATGCCCAGCGGCAGGCCGATCACCATGCAGAACAGCACCGCCGTGATCACCAGCGAGAGGGTCACCACCAGGGCGTTCCAGACGCCCATGAAGCCCACCAGAGCGAGGGCGATGAAGCTGAACAGCCCGACCCGCCAGGAAGCCGCTCGCCAGCCGATCAGGAAGATGCCGACGAGGAACAGCCCCGGCGGGATCGCTTCCAGCGCTGCCTGGATCAGCTCCATGACGCCGCGCACCGGGGGGCTGACATAGGTGCGAAAGAAGTCACGGAAGTTGCTGACCACCCAGTTGACTGCATCGGTGATCCACTGGCGCACCGGTAGGGCCTCGAGCAGTCCGAAGGGGTCGGTGATCAGCTGGCGCAGCAGCTCGAGAACCTCGCTCATGATGACGCCTCCTCTGCGACAGGCTGCGGCTCACTGTCGTTGCCTGGACCGCGCTTTTCGAGGATGCCTCGTATCAACTGGAGCTCGTCGATCAGGCCGGCGACGCGGCCGCCGGCATCTGTCACCAGTGTCGGCAGTGCAGTGCGGGTGCGACCGCGCAGCACCTGACGCAGCACCGTCTCCCGCGGGCAGTGCACCAGTAGATCCTCGCGGCGGGCCCCGCGCTCCTCGCTTTCGAGCGCCTCGTCGAGCGAGCGGATCTCGAGGCGTTGCTCGTTCATCCGTGCCTCACGCAGCCGGCCCTGATCGTCCAGGCCATAGTGCAGTGCCGGCAGGTCGTCCGCGGCGACAAAGCGCAGGCCGTCGGCCTCACTCACCGTGGTGAAGGCCTGGCTGTCGAATGGCAGGGCGATGGTGCCGGCGGTGATCACACCGGTGGGGTCGGCGTGCTCGACGAAGCGGGCCACGTACTCGGTGCTCGGATTGACCAGGATCTCCTCGGGGGTGCCGAGCTGGACAACCCGGCCCTCTTCCATGATGGCGATGTGATCGCCGATACGCATGGCTTCGTCCAGATCGTGGGTGATGAAGAGGATGGTGCGGCCCAACTGCCGCTGAATCTTCTTCAGCTCCTGCTGCATGTTGACCTTGATCAGCGGGTCGAGGGCCGAGAAGGGCTCGTCCATCAGTAGCACCCTGGCGTCGGTGGCCAGCGCCCGGGCCAGCCCGACCCGCTGCTGCATGCCGCCGGAGAGCTCGGACGGGTAGGCCTGGCCCCAGTCACCGAGCCCGACCATCTCCAGCATCTCCTGGGCGCGGCGATGGCGTTCGTCACCGGCCTTGCCCTGAACCTCCAGGCCGTAGGCCACATTGTCGAGCACGCTACGGTGGGGAAAGAGCGCGAAGTGCTGGAAGACCATGCTCATGTGGTACTTGCGCAACAGCCGCAGGCGCTCGTGCGAGAGCCCGGTGATCTCGATCTCACCCTCGTCGGGATGCTGGAAGAAGATGTGACCGGCGGTGGGCTCGAAGAGCCGGTTGATGCAGCGAATCAGGGTCGACTTGCCGCTGCCCGAGAGTCCCATGATTACGAACACCTCGCCGGGCTCCAGGGTGAAGCTGACGTCGTGGACCCCCACCACCTGGCCCGTCTCGGCCTGGATCTCGCTCTTGCCCTTGCCCGCCTCCAGAAGCGGCAGTGCCGTCTCCGGGGCCGGGCCGAAGATCTTGGTAATGCCGTCTGCGCGTATCAATCCGTTCCCTCCTGCTCCTTCGGCACTGCCTCGCGAATGCTACCGAGGGTAGTGCCGTGGTGTTCAAGGGGGCAGCGGTTTTTTCCCAAGCCCCTGTTACTGGAGAGTAGCGGAAATTATCTTAACTGCCTGGATATTGACTTAAAGCTCCAGCCGCTCCTTTACACGGCCGAAGGCGGCCAGGGCGAACTCCAGATCCTCGCGGGTCAGCGCCGCCGACATCTGGGTGCGGATGCGTGCGCGGCCCTTGGGCACCACGGGGAAGGAGAAGGCGATCACGTAGACACCCTCCTTGAGCATCTCCTCGGCGAAGCGGGCGGCCACGGTGGCGTCGTGAAGCATCACCGGCACGATGGGGTGCTCCCCGGGCAGCAGTTCGAAGCCCAGGGATTCCAGGCCGGAGCGGAAGAACGCGGTGTTCTCCCTGAGTTGTTCGCGTAGCTCGCCGGATTCACCGGCCAGTTGCAGCGCCTTCAAGGCGCCGGCCACCACCGGCGGGGCCACCGTGTTGGAGAACAGGTAGGGTCGCGAGCGCTGGCGCAGCAGCTCGACGATTTCGCGCTTGCCGCTGGTATAGCCGCCGCTGGCGCCGCCCAGCGCCTTGCCCAGGGTGCCGGTGGTGATATCCACGCGGTCCATGCAGCCACGAAACTCGTGGGTGCCGCGGCCACCGTCCCCGACGAAGCCGGTGGCATGGCAGTCGTCGAAATGCACCAGGGCGCCGTAGCGTTCGGCCAGGTCGCAGATCTCGTCGAGGGGGGCGATATAGCCATCCATCGAGAAGACCCCGTCGCTGGTGATCAGCTTGAAGCGTGCACCGTCACGGTCGGCGGCCTTAAGCTGCTCCTCCAGGTCGGTCATGTCGCGGTTGCGGTAGCGATAGCGCTTCGCCTTGCTGAGCCGCACCCCGTCGATGATGCTGGCATGGTTGAGCTCGTCGGAGATCACGGCGTCTTCCGCGCCGAGCAGGGTCTCGAACAGGCCGCCGTTGGCATCGAAGCAGGAGGGGTAGAGGATCGTATCCTCGGTGCCCAGAAACTCGGTGAGCCTTTCTTCCAGTTGCTTGTGCAGGCTCTGGGTGCCGCAGATGAAGCGCACCGAGGCCAGGCCGTAGCCCCATTTGTCGAGGCCGGCCCTGGCGGCGGCATTGACCTCCGGGTGCTGGGCCAAGCCCAGGTAGTTGTTGGCACAAAGGTTGAGCACCTCGCGGCCATGGTTGATGGCGACATGAGCCCCCTGGGGGGTGGTCAGTTGGCGCTCGTGCTTGTAGAGCCCCGCCTCCTCGATGGCGTCGAGCTCTCGTTGCAGGTGCTGTTGAAAGGCTCCGTACATGTCATGACTCCCAGTTGAGAACGACCTTGCTGGCTTCGCCGGACAGCATGGCATCAAAGCCCTGCTGGAACTCGGTGTAGGGCAGCCGGTGGGTGATCACCGGAGAGATATCGAGGCCGGATTCGATCATGACCGACATCTTGTACCAGGTCTCATACATCTCACGTCCATAGATGCCCTTGAGCGTCAGCATGTTGAAGATCACCGTGTTCCAGTCGATGGCGATATCCTCGGTGGGGATGCCGAGCATCGCCACCTTGCCGCCGTGGCACATGTTGGCGAGCATGTCGCGAAAAGCGGTGGGGCTGCCTGACATCTCCAGGCCGACGTCAAAACCCTCGCTGAGGCCCAGGTCGCGTTGAACCTCGGCGAGGCTCTCGTGGCGGACGTCCACCGTGCGGGTGGCGCCCAGGCGAGCGGCCAGGGCCAGTCGTTCGGGGTTCAGGTCGGTGATCACCACATGGCGCGCGCCAGCATGGCGGCACACGGCGGCTGCCATGGCACCGATGGGGCCGGCACCGGTGATCAGGATATCCTCGCCCAGCAGGTCGAACTGCAATGCGGTGTGAACGGCGTTGCCCAGCGGGTCGAACAGAGCGGCAACGTCCAGGTCGATGCCGGCCTTGTGCTCCCACACGTTGGACATGGGCAGGGCTACGTACTCGGCGAAGGCGCCGGGACGGTTGACGCCGACGCCGCTGGTATGGGCGCACAGGTGACGCCGCCCGGCCAGGCAGTTGCGGCAGCGCCCGCAGACCACGTGGCCCTCACCGGAAACGATCTGGCCCGGCTTGAAGTCATTAACATTGGAGCCGACCTCGACGATTTCGCCGACGAACTCGTGGCCCACGACCATGGGGGTGGGTATGGTCTTCTGGGCCCAGCTGTCCCATTTGTAGATATGCATGTCGGTACCGCAGATGGCGGTACGCTTCACCTTGATCAGGACGTCGTTGATACCGAGCTCGGGGTCCGGTACGTCTTCCAGCCAGAGGCCCGGTGCGGCCTCTTTCTTGACCAGTGCTTTCATGTCTCTACCTTTTGTTTGTTGGTGATGGCTTGTCGATGAGTGGCTTGTGGAAACGCGGCTCTGGGTCGTGGTGAGGTATTCAACGGTAACGAACGTGATGCCATTGAGCGAGTGAGCTGGCAATTCAAACCAGGGCGTTTACTATAAGGGATGAAAATCCAGTATCGCAGAATATATCCATCATGCAAGATTAAATTCCCTTATGATGGAAATTGCCGTGGCTGACTGTTTCGGCCAGAGGTGGCGATGATAGCTATCGGTATAGAGGAGTGTGGTGTTGAACGACAGATCGACGGAAGCCGAGCCACAGGGTGAAGCGGGCAGCCAGGTACTATCGAGCCGAGTGATCGAGCTGCGCAAGAAGCGCAATTTGACCCTTGAGCAGCTCGCGGCGGCTTCGGGGGTAAGCCGCTCGATGCTCAGCCAGATCGAGCGGGGCCGGGCCAACCCCACCCTGGCGGTGACGCTGCGTATCGCCCAGGCGTTTGGATTGAATATCGGTGAGCTGGTGGACCAGCCCTGGGCGGCCTCCCGCATCGAGCTGGTGCGCAGCGACGACACCAGCCAGCTCTTCCGCGACGACCAGGAGTGCCGGATTCGTACCTTGTCTCCCCTGCACTTGGAAAAGAACGTGGAGTTCTACGAGATTCGCATCGCTCCCCGGGCTCGCCTGCACAGCGCGCCCCACTTCGAGGGCACCCGCGAATTGTTGACCATTACCCAGGGGAAGGCCCGGGTGCAGGCCGGCGACAATCACTGTGTACTGAGCCCCGGCGACTCGGCGCACTACCATGCCGACCTGGAGCACACCATCGAGAACAGCGGCGATGAGGAGCTGGTGGGCTTCCTGGTCGTGACCTATCAGTAAGATGACGATC
>SKVX01000487.1 GCA_007129225.1 Halomonas sp. | reverse complement strand
TCTCGAGCTCGCCCATCTCCTTCTGGATGGCCTTCATCTGCTCGTTGAGATAGTACTCCCGCTGGGATTTCTCCATCTGGTCCTTGACCCGGGAGCGGATGCGCTTCTCGACCTGCAGCAGGTCGATTTCCGACTCGATCAGCGCCATCAGGTGCTCGATACGGTCGCGGACCCGGTCCATTTCCAGCAACTGCTGCTTGTCACCAATCTTCAGCGACAGGTGGGCACAGATGGTATCGACGAGGCGACTCGGGTCCTCGATCCCGGAGAGGGAGTTGAGTACCTCATTGGGCACCTTCTTGGAAAGCTTGACGTACTGCTCGAACTGGTTGAGCAGCACGCGAACCAGCGCCTCCTGCTCGCGCTCCGACAGCGGCTCGCTATCTCGCAGCATAGCCTCGGCCAGGCTGTAGCCTTGATCGGTATGGTGCACCTCGCGGAGGTCGGCACGGGAGGTACCTTCAATCAGAACCTTGACGGTACCGTCGGGCAACTTGAGCAACTGCATGATCTCGGCGACAGTGCCTATGTCGAAGAGATCCTCGGTGCCAGGGTCGTCCTGGCCGGCCTCACGCTGGGCCACAAGCAGAACACGCTTGTCGGCCGCCATGGCCGCGTCCAGTGCCTGGATGGATTTCTCCCTTCCAACGAACAGCGGTATCACCATCTGCGGATAGACAACGACATCGCGCAATGGAAGGAGGGGCAGACTCAGGGTCTGATCGGCGTTCTGCTGCATCGCAGACGTTCCTCAAACGAATCGGGTGGATAAGGAAGGGTGTGGGGGCGACACGCCCCCATTGCAAGGGAGAGAGCGGGGAACAGACAAGGAAAGGGGTCGCTCAGGCGACCCCTTCCACTGGCATGAGCATCGGTCAGGATCGCCTGCCGCAACGCTAGCCGTCGGTGCCGTCGACCCGCTGGTCCTGCTGCGAATAGATCAGCAGCGGCTCGCTCTCGCCAGCAATGACCGTGGCGTCTATCACCACCTTGGTCACCCCTTCCATGGAGGGAATCTCGTACATGGTGTCCAGCAGCACCGACTCGAGGATCGAGCGCAGCCCACGGGCACCCGTCTTGCGGGTCATGGCCTTGATCGCCACGGCACGCAGGGCATCCTCGCGGAACTCCAGCTCCACCCCTTCCATGTCGAACAGGCGGGCATACTGCTTGACCAGCGAGTTCTTCGGCTCGGTCAGGATCTGGACCAGCGCATCCTCGCTCAACTCGGTCAGGGTGGCAATGACCGGCAGGCGCCCAACAAATTCGGGAATGAGACCGAACTTGACCAGATCATCCGGCTCGACATCAGCAAGCAGTGCACCGATGCCCTTGGCCTCGTCCTTGCTCTTGACCGTGGCGTTGAACCCGATGCCGCCCTTCTCGGCGCGATCACGGATTACCTTGTCCAGGCCGGCAAAGGCGCCACCAACGATAAACAGGATATTGCCGGTATCGACCTGCAGGAACTCCTGCTGTGGATGCTTGCGCCCCCCCTGGGGTGGCACGGAGGCCGTGGTGCCCTCGATCAGCTTCAGCAGTGCCTGCTGCACGCCCTCGCCCGAGACATCCCGGGTAATGGAGGGGTTATCGGACTTGCGAGAAATCTTGTCGATCTCGTCGATGTAGACGATACCGCGCTGGGCCTTCTCCACATCGTAGTCGCACTTCTGCAGCAGCTTCTGGATGATGTTCTCGACATCCTCCCCGACATACCCCGCCTCGGTCAGCGTAGTGGCATCGGCAATGGTGAACGGCACATTGAGCAACCGAGCCATGGTTTCCGCCAGCAGGGTCTTGCCGCTACCGGTGGGACCGATAAGCAGGATGTTGGACTTGCCCAACTCCACGTCATCGGTCTTGATACCGGCGCGAAGCCGCTTGTAGTGGTTGTAGACGGCTACGGACAGCACCGTCTTGGCGCGGTCCTGGCCGATGACGTAATCGTCCAGGGTGCGACGGATCTCGCGGGGAACGGGCAGCCGCTCCTCATCGCTCTCGGCGTCGGCATCGAGAACTTCCTCGCGAATGATGTCGTTGCAGAGATCGACACACTCGTCGCAGATATAGACGGACGGGCCTGCAATCAGCTTGCGCACTTCATTCTGGTTCTTGCCACAGAACGAGCAGTACAGCAGCTTGCCGCCCTCGTCCTTGCCTTTGCCGTCGGCCATTCGCGTACCTCTGTCGCTTCGGCGGCCAGAAACCGCCGGATTTCACGTGTTAAGGGCGTGTATCGAATCACGCTATCAGGATGCGGGCCGCTTATCCAGTACAGCATCGATCAGGCCATATTCCGCCGCCTGCTTGCCATCCATGAAGTTGTCGCGATCCGTGTCCCGCGCAATCGTATCGAAATCCTGGCCGGTGTGATGCGCCAGAATACGATTGAGCTTGTCTCGTATACCGAGTATCTCACGGGTGTGAATCTCGATATCGGAGGCCTGCCCCTGATAGCCGCCCAAAGGCTGGTGGATCATCATCCGTGAATTGCTGAGGCAGTAGCGCTTGCCGGGCGCACCGCCGGCCAGCAGCAGAGCACCCATGCTGGCCGCCTGACCGATGCAGACGGTGGATACATCCGGCTTGATGAACTGCATGGTGTCATAGATCGCCATGCCCGCGGTCACGGCACCACCCGGCGAATTGATGTAGAGATGAATATCCTTGTCCGGGTTCTCGGACTCGAGGAACAGCATCTGCGCCACCACCAGGTTGGCCATGTGATCTTCAACCGGCCCCACCAGGAAGATCACACGTTCCTTCAGCAGGCGAGAGTAGATGTCGTAGGCCCGCTCACCGCGTGCGCTTTGCTCCACTACCATCGGCACCAGGCCGCCGGCGTTTTGAATCTCGAACTCGTTGCTCATCAGTGTGATGTCCTTGCATCCGATGAATGGAAGCGTAATACCCCCTTCCGGTACCTGCCAGCCTCGGCAGCTCCGGAAGGGGCAGCCGGCGAGGAGGTCAGCTCTTGGCTTCCTGCCCCTCTTCGGCCTCGGTCTCACTGGCGGCTTCGTCATCCTGCTCGGCCTGCTGCTGAGCGGCGGCCAGAGCCTGCTGATAGCTCATCTCGACGTCCTTGACGGTCGCCTGCTCCAGCAGCTTGTCGACCGCCTTCTCTTCGAGAATGGCTGACTTGACCTGGGTCTTGAGCTGGTCGTTACTCATGTAGTAATCGACGACCTGCTGCGGATCCTGATACTGCTCGGCCAGCTCCTCGACCTTGGCGCGGATCTCGTCATCGGTGGCGTCAAGCTCACTGGACTTGATCACCTCGGCCAGCAAAAGGCCTACCTGAACGCGCCCCTTGGCCTGCTCGGCAAAGAGTTCGTTGGGCAGCTGAGAGACATCGAAGTCCTCGCCCAGACCGAACTGCTGAGCCGCCTGGCGCTTGAGCGCATCGGTCTCCTGCTGCACCAGCGTCTGAGGCACCGGCACGTCATTGACCTTCTTGAGCGCTTCCAGCACCTGCTGCTTGACGCGATTGTCGACGGCCTGCTTCGCTTCGCGGGCCATGTTCTTCTTCACCTCGGCACGAAACTTCTCCACATCGCCGTCTTCCACACCGAAGCGCTTGATGAACTCTTCGTCGATCTCGGGCAGGGCCTGGCCCTTCACTGCATGGACCTTGACCTTGAAGGTGGCTTCCTGGCCGGCCAGGTGCTCGGCCTGGTAATCCTCGGGAAAGGTGACCTTGATCTCCTTCTCGTCACCGGCCTTGGCACCCTCCAGCTGCGCTTCGAAGCCGGGGATGAAATTACCGGATCCCAGTACCAGCTCGTGGCCTTCGGCGCTGCCGCCTTCGAAGGGCTCATCGCCGAGGAAACCCTCGAAGTCGATCTTGACCTGGTCACCGTCAGCGGCGACACGGTCGACCTCCTCCCAGGAAGCATTCTGCTTGCGCAGTGTGTCGATCATTTCCTCGAGATCGGCATCGGTCACGTCAACCACAGGACGCTCGACCTCGGTGCCATCGATGGAGGACAGCTCGATCTCCGGGTAGACCTCAAGGTTGGCCACGAACTCCAGGTCCTTGCCCGACTCGTTAACCTTGGGCTCGATACTGGGGAAACCGGCGGGATTGAGGTTCTCTTCCGAGATGGCCTTGACGTAACGCTCGCGCATCACTTCGCCCACCACTTCGTCGCGCACGTCGCGACCGTAACGCTGGCGCACCACCGACATGGGCACACGCCCCTTGCGGAAGCCGTTCAGGCGCACGTTCTTCGCAGTGTCCTTGAGGCGAGCCTCGACGGCTTCGTCGACCTCGGCCGCTGGCACCTGAAACGTGACACGGCGCTCGATCTGGGAAGGCGTTTCGACGGAAACTTGCATGAATAGTCCTCTACCGACTGGGGGCGTTCTGTTGAAAGCATGGAAGGTCAAAAGAGGGATTCTAAGAACCCCGGCCTGCGCTGGCAAGCGCCATGCCCATAGGATTGGGGCATCGGACAAGAATACAAGGGGTCCAGGGCAATCGGCACAGGCAGTTGTACGACGAGATCATGGACGATGGCGAACGAACCGGAGACGAAAACCGGGTGCGCGGGAGGAACGATCCTGAAGAGGCTGACGCTGGAACAGGAGGGGGGCAAACAAGGAAAGAACAGACGCAAGAACAGGGCAGCTTGCAATGGGGTGGATGATGGGGTTCGAACCCACGACCACCGGAGTCACAATCCGGGGCTCTACCACTGAGCTACATCCACCACTGCAAGACCTGGAGCATCGATATGGGGTGGATGATGGGGATCGAACCCACGACCACCGGAGTCACAATCCGGGGCTCTACCACTGAGCTACATCCACCATAACGACGACTCGAACTACCGGCACCACTTTCCGGCACCAACTGGCCAGCCATGAAGCCGACCCACTACCCAGCCGGCACAACACTGAACCAGAAAAAGCCACTGCCACAACATGCCTAATGGCACGCCCAGCAGGACTCGAACCTGCAACCTACGGCTTAGAAGGCCGTTGCTCTATCCGGTTGAGCTATGGGCGCATTCTACGTTCCATGGCGTCTGACCGCAACCCTG
>SKVX01000411.1 GCA_007129225.1 Halomonas sp. | reverse complement strand
GAGGATATTGCCGTTGCCCGCATCGAGGAACAGGTGCATGTAGGGATCGGGCTCCTTGGTGGAGGGCACCCTGTCCTCGGCGATGGCGACCAGGAAGTCCATGTTCAGCTTGTCCTGGTACCACTCGACGGTTTCCTTGGCATCGCGGCAGCGGTAGGCGACATGGTGAATCTGCTGGATATCGATCATGGCGGGAGCCTCGTGGTGGTGCTCGTATTTGGTTTCATTTGAAACCAAGTTATGGGCAAAGCTCCCTCCTGTCAAGTGCGGGCTCCCGAGCCAGCCTTGGTGTTGGCCAGGGCCTGCGGCATACTTCGTTGAACCAAGTCCCTTCGTGGCAATACTGACTTCAATGAGCAAGCTGATGAGCAAGCCGACAAGCGAACGCGCCTTGAAAGTTGGGGTGGTAATGGACGCCATTACGCACCTCACCTACAAGAAGGACACTACCCTGGCCATGCTGTGGGCCGCCCAGGAGCGAGGCTGGTCGCTGCACTACATGGAGCAGGAGGACCTGTTCCTGAAGGATGGCCGCGCCCATGCGCAGCTGCGCGACCTGACCGCCTTTCGCGATCCCGAGCGCTGGTATGCCCTGGGCGCCCCGGAAGCCACGCCGCTTGCCGAGCTGGATGTGATCCTGATGCGCAAGGACCCGCCGGTCGACGGCCACTTCCTCAATGCCGTGCATCTGCTGGGCTTCGCCGAACGCGAGGGCGTTCTGGTGGTCAACCCTACCGTGGCGCTGCTTTCCTGCAACGAGAAGCTCTTCGCCCAGGAGTTTCCCCAGTGCTGTACGCCGACCCTGGTCTCCTGCAGCGAGCCGGTTCTTCGCGCCTTCCATGGCGAACACCGCGACGTGATCTTCAAGCCGTTGGACGGCATGGGTGGCAGCGGTATCTTTCACGTGCAACCGGAAGGGCGAAACCTGGGGGCGATCATCGAGACCCTCACCGAGCGTGGCCAGCGACAGATCATGGCCCAGCGCTACATTCCCGAGATCAGGGATGGCGATACCCGCATCCTGCTGATCGAGGGGGAACCGGTGCCCTATGGCCTGGCCCGGGTGCCCATGGCCGGCGAGACCCGGGGCAATCTGGCCGCCGGCGGCACGGGTGTCACCCGGGAACTGACCGAGCGCGACTACTGGCTGATCGAACAGGTACAGCCGATGATTCGTGAACGGGGGCTGATGTTCGTGGGCCTCGACGTGATCGGCGACTACATCACCGAGATCAACGTGACGAGCCCCACCTGCGTGCGTGAGATAGACGATCAGCGCGGTACCGACATCGCCGGGCTGTTGATGGATGCCATTGAGCGGCGCCTGGAGCGGGCCGCGCCCTAGGCAGGTGCAGCCATACAACCAACACGAGGAGAGCTTTCGAGACACATGGCGGTCACCATCAGCGATCCCATCCGCTATGCCCCGGTCACGCGCTCCTATCGTCGCTGGCTGGCGCTCTCGGCTGCGCTGCTACTGCATCTGGCCCTGATCGGCGTGGTAGCCAGTTTCCGGTTTGCGCCGGCCCCGGCGGAACGCTCGAGCCTGGATGTGGTACTGGTGACGCAGCCTGCCGAGGTTCCGGTGGAGGCGGACTCCATGGCCGAGGCCGACCAGCAGGCGGCCGGGGCGCCTGCCGAAGAGGCCCCCGCCGAGTCCCGGGCGGCGGCCATGGAGGAGATGCCCGTGCTGGAGGCGCCTGATAGCGCTGTTGACCCGGCCACCACGGCGGAGCCGGAGCGTGCGACCCGCAGCGAGACGGAGCCGGCCCCCGTGGAGGAGGCACCGCCGTCGGCGGAAGTGACCCGCGAGGAGAGCGCCGTGCCCGAATCCCGTGAAAGCGCCCCTCAGGCGAGCGAATCGCCATCGGCCCCGGCCGCGGCGGCCCCCTCGGCCTCGGGGCGAGACCTGCTGGCCCAGGCCACCAGCAGCATTCGCGAGCAGGGGCTCGCGCCCAGCGTGGAGGGGCCAGCGGCCGATTCGCAGCGGCCGGCGGCCCAGCGCGCCGCCGAGGCCCGCTACATCGACGACTGGACGCGGCGGGTCGAGGACTACGGCAACCGGGTCCACCCGGCCCCCCGCCATCTGGACGGGCAGCTGCGCATCCGCGTGGTGATCGGACGAGATGGTCAGCTCCGTCAGGCGGAGGTGGTACAATCGTCAGGACATACCGAACTTGACCAGGCGGCACTGGATACCGTCCATGGCGCGGGCCCCTACCGGCCCTTCGACAGCGGCATGGGAGAGCTCGACAGCCTCTCCATTACCCGGGTCTGGCGGTTCGGACAAGGCAATCATTTCGGCGTGCGGTAGGGCCCTGTCACGAGCAGGGCCTGCCGACCGGGAGTCACATGCAATCTGCGCAAAGCTTAGGCTTGAAACACCATTTTCTGATGGCGATGCCGCACCTGGAAGATCCGAATTTTGCCGGTTCTCTCAGCTATCTGTGTGACCATGACGAGAATGGCTCGATGGGCGTGATCGTCAATCGTCCGCTGGACATCAGCCTGGACGCCCTGTTCGAGCAGCTGGAGCTGGAGGCGGACGAGAGCCCGCACCGCAACGCACCGGTCTACTACGGCGGGCCCACCCACAAGGATCGCGGTTTCATCCTGCACCGTGGCTCAAGCGAAGGCTGGGACTCCAGTATTCAGGTGGACAGCGATATCGCCCTGACCACCTCCATGGATATCCTGCTGGCGCTGGCGGCCGGCCGTGGTCCGAAGGACTTCCTCGTCTGTCTGGGCTGTGCCGGCTGGGAGGCGGGGCAGCTGGAGGCCGAACTGCTCGACAACGCCTGGCTGACCGTGGAAGGACGCGCCGACATCCTCTTCGAGGTGCCGCCGGAACAGCGCCTGACGGCCGCCGCCGGCATCCTCGGCGTGGACCTCAATCTGATGACGCGTGAAGCCGGCCATTCGTAATGGCTGAGGCTGGCAAGCGCCTGATCCTGGCCTTCGACTTCGGCACCCGGCGCATCGGCGTGGCGGTGGGCAACGAGATGATCGCCAGTGCCAGACAGCTCGACCCGCTGGCGGCACGGGATGGCATTCCCGACTGGAACCGGGTCACGCGCCTGGTGGAGGAGTGGCGGCCGGACCTGTTCGTGGTGGGGCTGCCGCTCAGCATGGACGGCACCGAGTCGGCGATGAGCTTGCGTGCGCGCAAGTTCGGCAAGCGGCTCTACGGCCGCTACGGCAAGCCCTGCGAGATGGTCGACGAACGCGGCTCCACCCGGGAGGCCAAGGCCATCGCCCGGGAGGCGGGACATCTGCGCGATCGCGACAAGAGCTACCGTGACGACGGCGTCGACGGTATCGCGGCGGTATTGATACTCGAAAGCTGGTTCGCCCGCCAGGAGGGGCTGCCAAAGGCCTGACGTCGAGAGATAGCACCAGGCGCGCGGCAGCGCCTGGGTATGTCACGGCAAAACTGGGGCCTATGTCGTCAGCACCCGTTCCTCATCGTAGTGGGCAGCGATGTCGTTGACCGAGATGCAGGTGTACTTGATGACGAAGAAGGCCAGGGTGGCGGGGCAGGAGAAGCTCTCCTCGAACCGTTCGACATGGGCGCCACGGCCACGGGTAACGCTGGCCCGGTAGGTGTCGCCGGCCTTGGTCAGCTTGACCTTGGCCTGGCTGTCCGCCTCCTGCTTTTCCAGCACCAGTTCCTGCTGCTTGGCCAGGAGTTCGTCGAGCATCTTGCCGCCTTCTCGCTCCTCGGGCGTCGCCCAGACCTCCTGATCCCGATTGCCATACTGGTAGAGCATGATGATCGGCAGCACGGAGAAGATGGCGCCGCTCAGCACCCAGGTCAGCTCGCCACCGGAAAGTCCGCCGACAAATACGGCCAGCATCTGTACGACGATGCCGACGACGAGCAGGCCGGCAAGGGGCCGCCACATGCGCGGATTGAGGAAGGGCTTGCCGAGGGTGTGACCCCAGAGCCCCGTCGCCACCAGGATTCCCACGCCGGTAGAGATCAGGGCCCACAGCGGTCCCCCGCCTACCACAAGGGCAATGGCTCCCAACAGCACCAGCAGGCTGTAGAACGCCGCCAGCAGTATGTACGCGCGATGCAGATTCATGCGTAACGTCTCCTTGTTTCGGGTTGCCGGCCGGCAACGCCTGTTATTGTCGTCGAACGCTTTGCGGATGGCTGTACCTGGCGCCAGCTGTCTCGTCATGGGGTTGCAGCGCCGCGGCTGCCCTTAGCTTCGCATATTCCTCGGCTGTGATCAGCATAGCGCTGACCAACGCTGCGCACATCGGGCTAGCGCCGGGGGTCGTCCACCCCGACCCGCTTGGGCACGAACCAGCGGACCGGGCGCAGGTCCTTCTCGATCAGCTCCTCGACCTGCAGCAGGGTGGCGAAGATCGCCATGCGCATGGGAATGCCGTTGTCGGTCTGGCGAAAGATCGCCAGCCGTGGATCGCCGTTGAGGTCGACATTGAGATCGTTGGCGCCAGGTCGGCTGTCCCGGGGCAGCGGGTGCATGACGATGGTGGTGTCGTTACAGCGCGCATCGAGGAAGTCGCGGTCGACGCTGAAATCCTGCGAAACGCCGGCGAAGCTCTCGCTCATCTCTTCGGTGAAGCGCTCCTTCTGGATGCGGGTGGTGTAGACCACGTCCAGGTCGGAGAAGTCACAGGCCAGGCTGTCGCGCTGTTCGACCCGATGGCCCCGGGAGACGACCCGGTCGATCACATGGTTCGGCATCTCCAGGCCCGGCGGAGAAACCAGGGTGATGCGCATGGGATCGTAGAGCGACAGCAGCTTGATCAGCGAATGAACGGTACGTCCATACTTCAGGTCGCCGGTCAGCAGAATATGGGCCCCCGCCAGCTTCTTGCCCAGGCGCGCGAACTCCTTGTCGATGGTGTAGAGGTCGAGCAGCGCCTGGCTGGGGTGCTCGCCGGGGCCATCGCCACCGTTGATCACCGGCACATGGGTGGCGGCGGCGAACTCGGCCACCGAGCCCTGGTCCGGGTGGCGCATGACGATGGCGTCGCAGTAGCCGCTCATCACCCGGCTGGTGTCGTAGAGCGACTCGCCCTT
>SKVX01000549.1 GCA_007129225.1 Halomonas sp. | reverse complement strand
GTCGCGCCTGCGCGAGATCCTGTTGATCGCCCGCGCCCGGCGCATCCTGGCGCTGGTGTTTCTGGAGGGCATTGCCGCCTTCGGCGCCCTGGCCTTCGTCGCCAGCCACCTCTATGAGCGACTCGGCGTCTCGCTGACCCGGGCCGGGCTGATGGTGGCGCTGTTCGGGGTCGGAGGGTTGCTCTTCGCCGCCCTGGCCAGGCCGCTGGTAAGGCGCCTGGGCGAGCCGGGCCTGGCTGCCGGCGGCGGGGCATTGATGGGGGTGGGCTTCGTGGGGCTGGCGCTGGCCCCGCTGCCGGGCCTGGCCACCGCCAGCGCCTTTGCCGCCGGCCTGGGCTTCTACATGATGCACAGCACCCTGCAGATCAACGCCACCCAGATGGCCCCCACCATGCGCGGCACCGCCATGGCGGTGTTCGCCGGCTGCCTGTTCCTGGGCCAGTCGGTGGGCGTCAGCCTGGGCGGGGTGATACTGCGCCTGGCCAATAGCCTGTGGCTGCTGGCCGGCGCCGGGGTGTGGTTGCTCGCCCTGGCTCAGCAGCCGATACCGGCCGCCTCCGGCGCCTTTGCCGCCGGGTTGGGCTTCTACATGATGCATAGCACCCTGCAGATCAATGCCACCCAGATGGCGCCCGCTGCCCGTGGCACGGCCATGGCGGTGTTCGCCGGCTGCCTGTTCCTCGGCCAGTCGGTGGGGGTGAGCCTGGGAGGGGTCGTGCTGCGCTTGGCCGACAGCCTTTGGCTGCTGGCCGCCGCCGGCGTATGGCTGTTGCTGCTGGGCATGGCCTTCGCCTGGCTGCTGAGGCAGTGGCGCAGCGAACGCACGGCACTTACCGCGCTGTCATGAGCCACCGCTGAGCAAGTCCTCCCTGAAGCCGGCGACCCAACGCATCGCCTCCTCCAGTTCCCCTTTGTAGAAGACCCGCATCTCGATCTGGGGAAACAACTTGTCGGCAAGCTTGGTAGTGGTCTCGATCCAGCGCTTGTCGGAAATCACCGCCGCGCGCCTGAAGCGGCTGTACTCGCCCAGCTTACTGATCGCATAGGCCAGGTCGCGCTGCAGGGCCTTGGCCGTCATGTGGTCGAAATCGGTCATGTCGGCCAGCACACCGATTTCCTCGTTGTGCTCGAGCTTCGCCTCGATGGCGGGGATCAGCTCATCGTAGTCCTCACCGAGCAACGTGCCCGAGATACGAAACGCTGCCACATATTCAGGGGCGGGAAGTATCTCGACCATGGCTTCCTCCTTGGCGACTCCAGACCTTCTCCCCAACCTTATGGCAGCAGGCGTCTGTGCGGGTTCCCGGCGACCTGCCTGTCGTCCCTGACCCTCCACGTCCCAAGCCAAGCTGCCGAACGAGACGAACCGCCAGTCCCGAAGCATGATCTCGATCAAGGCAGCAACCGGTCGCGTCGACCACATTAAAGATAGGTCCGGCAGAGAACAGCGACTATGAGCTCACCCAAGCACCCCGCCGACGACAACCCGTCAGCCGGCCAGGAGCCCATCTGTGACTACCTCGAGGGGCAGCGCACCCTGCTCGAGCTCAAGTGCTGCGCGCCGAAAGCGCTGAGCGTACTGATCCACGACCTGTCGCAGCCGATGAGCCGATCCCTGGAGCAGGCGCTGGCGCGCAGCCTGGCCGCGGGCGATATCCCGGGTTTTCAGCCTACCGATACCCTGATGCCGGCGATGATGCGCGCCTTGGGGCTTGCCCCGGGGGACCTTGACCAGGACCCCATCATCCACGCCTTGCGCACCACCTGTAACGCCTGCTCGAAGGTGGGTACCTGCTGGCTGGCCCTGCGTCACCAGTCATCGCGGGAGGAGTGCCGGCGTTTCTGCCCCAATGCCGAGGCCCTCGAGGCGCGGGCAGCAGAGCCGGATAGCCGCGGACCCGCTAACTAGCCGCAACCGCCACCCCCCGCCGGGCTTCCTCGATCGCCTCTCTCACCCGAGCCACATCGGGTACCCGATGCGCCAGCGCCAGCGCCAGCTGGGCGAGGAACAGCCGTTCCTGCTCCTCGGGCAAGGCATCCAGCGTGGTCGCCAACGTCTCGTAGACCTGCTCCAGGTCGGCAAAGGGCAGTGTCGGTGTGGTCATGATCAGTCTCCTCCCAGGGTGGTCGTGAGTGCGGCATCGAGGTCGGCGGAGTCGAGGGTTTTCCAGCGCGCCGCCACATGGCGGTCGGGGCGTACCAGGTAGGCCGTGCCGTCGACGGCGCCATAGGCCTCGAACAGGCCGCTCTCTCTATCGGCCCGGCTATCCACCCCGCTATCGACCCGGCTACCCCACTGGCCCCTGCCGAGCGCCTGGGCTGACGCCTCACGGCCGATGATCAGCACGTCGAGATCCGGCTCCCGGGCTTGCAGGTTGGCCACTTGCTCCTTCCACACCGGCGCCATAGAACCATCGTCGGTGAATAGCAGCAGCATGAAGCCCCGGCCGAGATGGTCGAGCAGGAAGTCATCCTCGCCCAGGCGACGGTTGATCAGCGGAGCCCCGGGGACCGGCCCGGCGGCGAAGTCGTCGCCATCGGCCAGAGTCAGCGGGCTCTCGGCGTAGGTGTAGGGCGTGACCTGGCGGGGATCGGCGAAGTCGCTGGCATAGTCGTTATCCACCGCCAGCGACAGGGCGGCATCGCGCATCAACCGATAGCCGCGGGTCGGCGGCGTCATGAAGCGGGTGCTCTTGCCGGCGTTGGCGAACACGTCCAAGGTGGCGCCCCGCCGCTCCGGGCTGTAGCTGTCGAGCAGCCGATCCGGCGCCCTGCCGTTCAATACCCAGGCCAGTTTCCAGGCCGCGTTCGCCGCATCGGCGATACCGTTGTTGAGCCCGCGCACCCCGAAGATCGGCACCAGGTGGGCGCTGTCGCCGATGAACAGCACCCGGCCGTGACGGTAGTCGTCCAGCGCCAGGGTGTAGGCCTTGTAGAGACTCCACCACTCCAGCTCCCAGTCGTCGCCTTCGCCCAGCATCTCGATGATGGTGCCGACCCGCTCACGGATGCTGGCCTCCTCCACCGCCTTGTCGGGGTCCTCATCCGGCAGCAGCTGATAGTCGATGCGCCAGATATCGTCGGGCTGCTTGTGCACCAGCAGGGTGGAATCGGGCATCACCGAGGGGCTGAAGAAGGCACGCCGCTCGGTGGGAAAGTCGGACTTCAGCCGTACGTCGGCGATCACGTAGCGCCCTTCGTAGGCCTCGCCGTGCAGTGGGAGGCCGAAGGCCTTGCGCACCACGCTGCGGGCACCGTCGGCGGCCAGCAGGTAGTCGCTCTGCAGGCGATAGTCGCCCTCGGGGGTCGCGACCTCCAGGCTCAAGCCGCTGCCATCCTGGCTCACCCCGGTCACCGCCTGCTGCCAGCGCAGCTCGATCAGCGACGACGCCATCGCCTTGTCGATCAGGAACTGCTCGATGTACTGCTGCTGCAGGTTGACCATGGGCAGGAAGCGCTCCTGCTCGGAGTGGGGCATCTCGAAGCGGTAGATCTCGCGGTCGCGAAAGTAGGTACGCCCGCGGGTCCAGCCGAGCCCCTTGTCGGTGAAGCACTTATCCACACCCAGTTGCTGGAGGATCTCCAGGCTGTGGCGGGAGATGCAGATCGCCCGCGAGCCGTCGTTGACACTGTCCTTGTCGTCGAGCACCACCGAGGCGATGCCATGGCGTGCCAGCTCCAGGGCGGCGGTCACCCCCACCGGACCGGCGCCGACGATGGCCACGCGATGACGAACCTCGCGGCCCTCCAGCTCGGCGGGACGCACGAAGGGGAAACGGGGATAATCGAAGTACAGCGAATCGTGTTCGTCTCTTCCGGCGGGGCGCATGCTCACTCTCCTGTCAGGGTTATTGTCGAGCCTGACGACAGCCTATCCTGAAGGTGACAGGGGCACTGTCCTGCAAAAGAGGGGACAGGCAATATCCATGAGCGAGGCGATGAAGGCAGCATGACCGATACCCATGACGGCGTGAGCTCACCCCACTGGCCAACGCTGGTTCCGGCGATGGCCGCCTGCGTCGATGCCATGGGCAGTGAAGGCTTCGATGAGGCACTGCTCGAGCTGCTGCGCCGTGCGGTGCGTATCGAGCAGTGCATGATCTTCGCCTACGACAGCAGCGATGAGATCGACTGCCTGCTGGCCGCCAACGAACGCCAGCCCCGGGTCGCCGGGCGCCTGGCTCAGCTCTATGCCGGCGGCCTGTTCCGCCAGGACCCCAACTACCAGCGCTTGCGGCAGCTGATCGATGACCAGGGAAAGCTCGCCGACGCCGAGCTGACGACGATGCAGGCCGAAGCCATGTCGCCGGCCTATCAGAGCCATCTGTTCGCCTTTCCCGACCTGGTCGACAAGGTCTCCCTGACCATCCCGGGGCAGGACAGCATCTACTATCTCAATCTCTACTGTGGCGTGGCCGCGGGCCCCTTCACCGAAGAGAACCTGGCCTGCCTGGACAGCCTGGCACCGCTGCTGGCCAGTCTGATCCGGCGGCACTACGGCAGCACCCGCTCCCTCTCGCAGCGGCCCAGCGCCGAGGAAGCCGCCGTGCTCGCCCCGCTCTCCGAGCGGGAACGCCAGCTCTGCCTCTATCTGCTGCGCGGCCACACCCTCAAGACCGCCGCCGCCGAACTCGATATCGCCCTCTCCACCGCCGAGACCTACCGCAAGCGCGCCTACGCCAAGCTCGGCGTGCCTTCCAAGGCGAGGCTGGTGGCGCTGTGTCGGCAGAGTTGACCAAAAGAACCCCCCGGCACGAGGGCCGAGGGTGTCCTATCCGCAAAGGTGGATGGCCAATCAACGCGAAAGCTGAGGCGCAGCCGTGTCGACTTCGATGGCCTCGCCGGCGGCGCCCAGGTCGGTGGCAATGGCCTCGCCCTGATCCGCCCACAAACGCCGTTCTTCCTCGGTGGCCTTGGGTGAGAACAGGCCGGTCTGCGCATAGATCAGGCCGATCACCGGAGAGAGCCAGCAGGCAAAGGCCAGCGGGATGTAGAGCAGGTTCTCGACGTTGCCGTCGGCGATACCCAGCGCCAGGGCGCTGATCACGAAGGCACCGCCGG
>SKVX01000219.1 GCA_007129225.1 Halomonas sp. | reverse complement strand
CACTGGGGCTGACGTGCGGCGATCAGTTTTCGCTGAAGCCGGTGCGCCAGCTGGCGTACCCGTTGCCTGTCGAGGGTGTCGAGTCGGCGCAACGCGATGGCGTCCTCCGGCATTGCCCAGTGGCTGGCAGGATGCTCCTCATCCCATTGCCGGGAAAATACCGCGTAGCCCTGGCGGCGATCGTCGCGTTCGGCTAGCTCTTCAGCAAGGCTGGCGCCAGCGAGCTCCTCGCCCCACTCATCCTCCTTCTCGCTGCCGTCGGGTTGGCCAGTCTGGTCTGGCTCTGCATCGGCCGGTGCCTCGGAGTGGTAGTAGTACGCCAGCTGAGCAATCAGGTCGACCAGGCCGTCAGTGAAGACCTGGCTGTCGCCGAGATGTTCGGTGGCCGCTCTCAGAGCATCAAGCACGTGGCGTTCGGTAAGGTGATTGCCCGTATGGGATGGAGCGTAGTTGCGTCTGTGGGGTACCAGAGAGCGGATCAAGCGTGCAGGCCAGGTGTACGCGTCGGCTTTGGGGAGCGAGACAAGCACCGGCTCAGTTGGTTGTCGGCGAGCGAATACCAGCCGAGCGGCCCGGTAAAGCTGCTCCTGGGCTTCATTCCGGTAACCGATGTTCTCCCATTCAGACAAGTTGCTGGCCATGCCCGGTAGGCCGGCACTTGCCAGCGTCTCGACGCGTGCTCGTTCCAGCACGTCATACCAAGGGCGCTTATCGGCGCCAAAGCGCTGTCGCTGCTGCGGGGCGTGCCAGCGCCGCCACGCTGCCTGGGCATCTGCCCCCCCCCGAGTGATGGGGGCTTCGGTGTCGAGGTCGAACGGCGGCGGCGATTCCCGGCCAGCCGCATAGGTACGCTGCCAGGCAGCGGCGAGCTCATCCTGCTGGGCGTTAATCGGGGCGTCAGTAGAGTGGGCTGTCATGACGGCTATCCTGATACAGGTCCACATCGAAGCAGCGCTGATAGATCTCGTTGACCAGCGGTCGCTCCGTTTCATCGCACCGGTTGAAGAAGGTCAGGCGCATGGCTTCCCGGGTGTCGGCGAGAAGGGCGGTATTCTCGCCCCACGAAACCAGGGTACGCAGTGAGATCAGTGATGAGAGATCGCCTTGGTCGAACGCTTGTCGAGCCAGGTTGGCGAAGGCCACCATGCTGGACACGGTGTCCGGGGGCAAGTCGGGCAGGCGGGACTGCAGGATGGCCGCCTCTTGGTCGGCAGGCATGTAGTCAAGCTGAGCAATGACCTGCCACCGGTCGAGCTGGGCCTGGTTAAGCGCCTGGGTGCCGGCATAAAGGCCGCTGGGGTCTCCCTGGCCGGCCGTATTGGCGGTGGCGAATAGCCGAAAATCAGGGTGAGGTGTGATGACCTGATTCTGATCGAGCAGGGTGAGCTTGCCGGTAGACTCCAGCACTCGCTGGATCACGAACATCACATCCGGCCGGCCGGCATCGTACTCATCGAAAATGACCGCCATGGGACGCTGCATGGCCCATACCAGCATGCCGGGAACGAACTCTGTCACCTGCTTGCCGTCGCGGACCATGACCATGTCCCGCCCAATCAGGTCGGCACGCGTGATATGCCCGTCCAGGTTGATGCGCACGCAGGGCCAGTTCAGGCGGGCTGCCACCTGCTCGATATGCGATGACTTGCCACTGCCATGGGGGCCATGCAGGTAGACCCTGCGGTTGTACGTGAAGCCCAGCAGCAAGGCGCGCGTGACGTCCGGCACGAAGTGAAAGGCGTCGTCTCGCTCTGGTACGTGCGAGTCAGCGTCCAGAAAGGCTCGAACCGTCCAGGGTACCTCGAGTTGGAAGGTCTCTTGAGCATCACAGACGGTTTTCGGGTGCTGCTGGGCTGAGTTGTTCATGGCGGTGATACAGGCCCTTTCAGCGCGGATCGGATGTGCTGAGCGCTAATGGGTAGCGGTCACAGGTGCGTTGTTGCCAGTGCCCAGACGGGTCATGAGAGGCACGTCAAGCCCTTCAAGCACTTTTTGAAAGCTAGCAGAGGGGCGTGCATTTCAGCAACAAAAAGAATTTTTTTGTGTTTTTATGTTACTCTAATCAGGAGCGCAAGCCGTTTCCACCGGGTCGATTACTTGTGGGCAAGGATGTCAAGGTCACGACAGGGTTATCAATATGGACGATATGGCATGGTGACTTCCTCATCGCGAATACCATTGCTGAGCCAGGAAATTCGCTTGTTGCTTCTGCTGTCTCGGTTGGAGTTGGACGACGTCCAGGCCAAGGCGGCTCAGGCGCTGTGCGACAAGGTGGAGGACTGGGAGGCTGTTCGCCACATGGCGATGGATCGCTTTATCCTTCCCATTGTATATCGCCATCTGCGTCGTCTTGCGCCCTCCTCATTGTCTGCCGAGCAGCTGGACCTGATGAAACAGCAAGTCATGGCGCAGTATCAGCATAATCTTAACACGATTGCTAGCCTCGCCGATATTCACCGGTCTCTGCTGGCCCCGTTGAACATTCCCTACGTGACCTTCAAGGGGCCATCGCTGGCTGTCTGCTACTATGACGAGCCCGCCATGCGCTTCTCTCGTGATATTGACGTCCTGGTGCCCAGAGAGCGAATGCCTGAGCTCTTGGCTCGCGCCCTGTCAGCGGGGTACAAGCCGCTTGATCCTCAGGGGTTGGCCAATGATCTCGTCAGTTTGACTTTCGTTGCGCGCCACCAGAAGGTGATTACGCTGTTGTCGCCGCGGGGCGTCGTCGTCGAATTTCACTCGCGTATCGATAATATCGGCACGGTGTATGATTCCCGCGGGCTGATTCAACGGGCGGAGTCAGCACGGGTGGGAGGTGCCGAAGTGTCGGTCATGCCGACCGATGAGCTTTTCGTCTACATTTGCTGGCACCACACCAAGCATTACTGGTCGCGACTGCACTGGTTGGTCGATCTCGACGCGATTCAACGCCATCCGAGCTTTGACCGTAGCAGGGCCATGGCCTGTGCCGAGCGTCATGGGCTGAGCGCCACGGTTGAGGTGTGCCTGAAAATGGCAGAGCTGCTTGGGTCCCCCGAGTTCGAGCCGCAGGGTCATCATGATGAGCGTCTCGATGAGCTCTTGAAACTCTCGTTTAAGGCCATGCAGGGGGACCTGGAGGTCGAGCATCAACTGGCCAACAGAAAGCCGACGCCTGACTTTGCCTTTCATTGGCAGACAGACCTGAGCCATCGGCTGCGCTGGCAGCTGCTGGGCTGGCTGCGGATCTTTCGACCGAGCTACGCAGATTATGAGGAATGGCCGCTGCCCCCTCGCTGGCAGTGGCTCTATCGTCCCTTGCGCCCTTGGCGAGAAAGCCGCCGGCGGTGGATTGAATCACGGTAATGACTAGCTACCCAACACCCAAGGAGTGGTGATGTCCCTGATCGCCAAGTCGGTTGCGCCGCTGAAAACCCTTAGGCGCATCTTTCCCATCCTCTGGGCCAGCAGCCCCAAATGGACCGTGTTGGCGACGGTCCTGATGGTGGCTGAGATCATTTTCGGGCTGGCGGTGCTGTTCCTGCTCAAGCAGCTGGTGGATGTGGTCACCACCATGCTGGGCAGCGATGCCCCATCGAATGGCATCCGGTCGGTTCTCTGGACAGTGGCGGCAACGGGCTTGTGCTCTCTGGGTTTCCTCATGGCAAGGGGGTTTTCAGCCCTGGCGCGTGAAGCCCAGGGGCTGCAGGTCGCCGACGCCATCGATCAGGAAATTCATTTTCGCGCAGTCAGGGCCGACCTGGCGTTCTATGAGAGCCCGCGCTACTTCGATACCCTGCAGCGAGCGCGTCAGGCGGGCAGCCAGCGGCCGGTGCAGGTGGTCAGTAACTTGATGATGCTGAGCAAGAACTCGCTGATGCTGGCCGCCATCGTGGTTTTGTTGGCCACGATCAATTGGATGCTGCTGCCGCTACTTTTGATTGCTATTGTGCCGGCCTTGCTGGTTCGTGTGCATTTCACGCGCTACCTGTATGAGTGGCAGCGTCGGCGCACCCAGATGGAGCGCCGGGCGGGCTATCTGGACTGGCTTTTGACCTCAGACATCAACGCCAAGGAGTTACGGCTCAATCAACTGGGCGACTTCCTGCGTCGGCGTTATGCCGATATTCGCGAGACGATTCGCCACGAACGCTTGGCGATCACCAAGCGGCGGACTCGGGTGGAAATGTTGGTTGCCGCCGTCGCGACGGTAGCGTTCTTTTCAGCGCTTGGCTTTCTGGCCTGGGAAACCTCCGAAGGTCGCAACAGCGTGGGTGACCTGGTGCTGTTCCTGCTGGTGTTCCAGCGTGCCCAGTCGATGGGACAGGAGCTGGTGGGCCAGCTCTCCAAGCTCTATGAGGACCATCTTTATATCGGTCTGCTGTTCGAGTTTCTTGATGTGCGTCCGGTGATTGCCGAGCCTGAGACTCCCAAGTGTCTTCCTGAGCGCATGGCGGATGGTGTGCGTTTCGAGAATGTCAGTTTTCGCTATCCCGGCACGGATTCCGACGTACTCAAGAACGTGAGCTTGACGATTCGCCCCGGGCAGATCGTGGCGCTCGTCGGTGCTAACGGATCCGGCAAGACGTCGCTCATCAAGTTGCTGTGCCGCCTGTACGACCCGACATCGGGTCGAATTACCCTGGATGGTGTTGATGTGCGCGAGTATGGCCTTGAGGAGTACCGTCGTGAGTTCAGCGTGATCTTCCAGGACTACGGCAAGTATGCCGATACGGTACGCAATAACATTCGTTACGGTGATATCCATCAGCCTCTGGATACTCCCCTGGTGGAAGAGGCGGGCATCAAATCCGGGGCGGATCCGTTTATACAGTCGTTGGACAAGGGCTATGATACCCCGCTCACTCGCATGTTTGATGAGGGGCGTGAGCTGAGCATCGGCCAGTGGCAGAAGGTGGCATTGGCCCGTGCCTTCATGCATCAATCCGAGGTGATTATCCTCGATGAGCCCACCAGCGCGCTCGACCCGGGGGCAGAGTTCGATCTGTTCGCCAATTTCCGTGAGCGTATCGATCATCGCGCCGCTTTGGTGATCAGCCATCGCCTGTCCACGGTGCGCATGGCGGATTACAT
>SKVX01000246.1 GCA_007129225.1 Halomonas sp. | reverse complement strand
TCCAGTACCGTGGTGACGGGAAGCGCGCCAATTCCCAAGCCTTCCATGGTCATTCGGGCGATGGTCATCAGCGTACTGACGCTGTGAATCTGCGGTTGTTTCAGCTTCTCAAGGGCCAGATATTGAATGAGTTCTTCATAGGGCCTGGCCTTCTTGCCAAAGGAGATGAAGGGAAGCGTTCTCATCCATTGTCGTGGATTGTCCAGCAGCAACCCGGCGTGGGTCGGTGCAATGAACATTCCCATTTCATAGGGGCTGAGTGGCATGCTCTCTATGCGGTCCTCCGCAAGATATCCATTCATTGCCAACAGAATATCCAGTTCATTCCTGTCGAGTCGGTCATTCAATGCAGGTGAATAATCGACGGTCAGTTCAATGATCAGATCCGGATACCTGTCGGTCAGCTGGCGCATGAAATCCGGCAGCCAGCTATGGGCGATGGTCTCGATGGTTCCGACCCGCAGGGGGGCTGAAAAGGTCTCCTCGCTGTCGAACAGCTGCATCGCCTCATCGCGTTGGTGGAGCATGCGCTCGGCATGGAGAAAGAATTCCCGGCCGCGCATCGTGGGTTGGATGGGGCGGGCCGAGCGCTCAAGAAGCCGTTCGCCCACGGTCGATTCGAGGCGCGAAATCCGCTCGGAAACCGAGGGCTGGGTCAGATGCAGATGCGAAGCGGCCTTGCGAAACGAACCCAGACGCACTGCCCAGACGAAAGCCTCGAGTTCCTTGAAATCGAGCACCCGATACGCCTCGTCACTGCTTCTTGAACAGCTGGCTCTCCCGATCCTTGAAGGCCTTGAACTCCAGGGCATTGCCGGAAGGGTCGTAGAAGAACATGGTGGCCTGCTCGCCGGGCTCACCCTTGAAGCGGATATAGGGTGCTATCTCGAAGCGCACCCCGTGGGCCTTGAGTTTGCCGGCGAGCGCCTCCCAGGCCTCCATTTCCAGCACCACGCCGAAATGCGGCACCGGCACGCCGTGACCGTCGACCGGGTTCTTGTGGCTGGAGACGGGGTTGTCCTTGAGGGCCGGGTTGAGGTGGCAGACGAACTGGTGGCCGTACAGATTGAAGTCGACCCAGCTTTCCGAGGAGCGGCCTTCTGGACAGCCCAGGAATTCGCCGTAGAAGGCGCGCGCTTCATCGATATCTCGGACCTGAACGGCAAGGTGGAAAGGGTCGGAAACGGACATGGGACCTCCTGGATTCTTGTCGTTGTGAGTAGCAGGGCTTTATAAATTGATAAACCTCAGGAAGATGATCGTCAACTATTTTTTCAAATAATATCATATTGATAGGAGCGTCCGATAAAGAGTATCGGAAAAAACGATTGGCACCGAAAAAGCCCAGTTCATATAGTGAGTCATCAAGCAACTAGGCTTCATTCACCATAAAAAAAGGAACCGCCATGGTCATGCCCTTGCTCAATTGCGACATGGGGGAAAGCTTCGGCAACTGGACCCTGGGCATGGATGACGACGTGATGCCCTTCGTGGATTGCGCGAATATCGCCTGCGGTTTTCATGCTTCCGATCCCCATGTCATGCGCCGTACCGTGGCACTGGCTGCCCGGCACGACGTCAAGGTCGGCGCGCATCCGGCGTATCCCGATCTGATGGGATTCGGCCGCCGCTCGATGGCCTGCACGCCCGCCGAAGTCGAGGACATGGTGTTGTACCAGATCGGTGCCCTGGCTGGGCTCTGCCGGGCGGAGGGTGCCGCCATCCAGTACGTCAAGCCCCATGGCGCCCTCTACAATGACATGGCGCGGGATCCCGAGCTGCTCAAGGGAGTGATGCGGGCGGTTCATGCCTATGACGCAAATCTCCCGCTGATGGTAATGGCAACGGCGGATCCTGAGCCCATTCGGGCACTGGCCGCCGAGATGGGGATCTCGATCTGGTTCGAGACCTTTGCCGATCGCGCCTACGATGCCCAGGGACACCTTGTCTCACGTCGGCTGCCCAACGCCGTGCACCATGACGAAGCCACCATCGTGGCCCAAGCGGTGGCGCTGGCCAGGGGCGAGGCCTTGACGGCCAGCGACGGCTCCGCCCTGACGCTGCCCTGCGATACGATTTGCGTGCACGGGGACAATCCCGAGTCGGTGGCGGCCGTGCGGGCCATACGCGAGGCGTTTCACCGTCTGGAGTCCGCGTGAGGGCAAGTATCGAGACGACGGCCATGGACGTGTTGATGATCCGACTCTTCGACACCATCGAAGAGTCCAACATTGCGTGGATCATCGCCGCCGACCGGGCCCTGCGTGAAGCCTTCGACAAGACCCTGGTCGACCTGGTGCCGTCCTATACCACCCTGATGCTCCACTATGACTGTCGCGTGCTGTCGCATGGTGAAGCCCATGGGCGTATTCGAGAGGCACTGGAATACCTGCAACCCGCCGACACCCAGGCGGGGCAACGCCACGAGATTCCCGTGTGGTATGACGAGAGTGTCGGCCCCGAGCTCCACCGTGTGGCTGAGCGGGCAGGGATATCTATCGACACGCTGATACAGCGCCACTGCGACCACGACTACTGCGTCTTTGCCCTGGGCTTCGCCCCCGGATACGGTTTTATGGGGCTGGTGGAAGAGGCGCTGGCCACGCCGCGACTGGAGACGCCACGTCGCAAGGTCGCCGCCGGCAGCGTCGGCATTGCCGGTCGCCAGACCGCCATCTACCCGCTGCCTTCGCCCGGTGGCTGGAATATCCTCGGGCGTACCGCGGTGCCCCTGTTCGAACATGCACGTCGCGGCGACCCCCTGCTCAAGCCGGGGGATCGGGTGCGTTTCCTCGCCGTCTCCCGTGACGAGTTCGAGGCGCAGGGCGGCGATACCACGCCGCTGGAGGAGCGGCCATGAGCGGCACAATCACCGAGGGCGTGCGTGTCATCCAGGCCGGCCCCCTTGCCATGATCGAGGATGGCGGCCGCATGGGGGTGCGCCATCTCGGCGTGACCCAGAGCGGCGCCGCCGACTGGGTCTCACTCTATTGGGCCAATTGGCTGCTGGGCAATGCCCCTGACAGCGCGGCCCTGGAAATCGTGGTGGGGGGCGGCTTGACCCTCGAGGTCGAGCGCGCGACGCGCTTGGCGCTGGTCGGCGCCGATCTCGATGCGCGGCTCGATGATTCGCCGCTCGCCCCCGGCAAGAGCTTCGCGGTGCGCGAGGGTCAGCGGCTGGTCTTCAGGCAGCCCCGGGATGGACTGCGCAGCTACCTTGCCTTTCCCGGTGGGCTGGAGGCGCCGGAGGTGCTGGGCAGCCGCAGTACCACGCCGCGGGAACGGCTCGGTGGCCTGCATGGAGATGGTCAGCCGCTCAAGGTCGGGGATCGCCTTGCCTGGCGGGGAGAGCCGGTTGGCGAGCGCGGGATTCCGGCGGGGCTGCTGCCTTCCATGCCTCGACCGGGCTGTCGACTGGCACTGGTGCCCGGCGCCCAGATCGGCGAATTTACCGGGGCAAGCCTTTACGCCGCTTTCAATGCCGACTGGCGGGTCGATGATCGCGCCGACCGGATGGGGGTTCGGCTGCGGGGGCCGCAGCTGATGTCTCGCCTGGGGAGCATGATTTCCGAGGGCATTCCACTAGGGGCGGTCCAGGTGCCGCCCGATGGGCAACCCATCGTCCTGCTCAACGATCGTCAGACGATCGGAGGGTACCCCCGACTGGGCGCCCTGACGCCTCTCGCCGCGGCCAGGCTGGCCCAGTGCCTGCCGGGACAGGAGGTCAGGCTTGTGGCCGTTGCGCGGGAACGGGCGGTCGCCGACTATCTGGGATTCCTGCGCAACTTCAGTGGCGTCGGCTCCCCGCCGCGCTGATCCTCAGGCGCCGAGTCCACTTTCCCGCAGCAGCTGATCCAGGCTGGTCTCGCTGGTCCTGGCTGGCTGCCTGGTGGCACTCTCCATATAAAGCTGGGCCTCCAGGTCGTCCATGCCGATGCCGACGCAGCGGTCGATAAGCTCGGTCTTGCTCAGGCCTGTGTGCCGGCAGAGATGCTCGAGACGGGCCTCGGTTTCGCGGGTGAGTCGCATTAAATGTGGCATGGCATCAACTCTCCATTGTCCCGTCGATCAGCATCATGCTGCGACAGGCCGGTAGACCGGTATTGGCTTAAAGATAAAAGGCGCGTGCCGCCTTGTCACTTCTTGAACCTGTCGGTTGATGTTGCCTGTCGCCTGTGACCGCTCGGTGACCAAAGCGCGAAGAAACTGTTGCACGAGCTCACGTCAGGCCACGACGCTGCATGACCTCGGTAATGATCGGCACAGGGGTCATCAGGTGTTCGCGCATCATCTCGGCGGCAGGCCCGGCCTTGCGCGCCAGGATGACATCGACCAGCGCCGCATGCTCACGGCGCTTGCGCTCCAGGGCCGCTTCGGAAAAGACCGTCTCGCACAGCCAGAGATGACGATAACGCTCCACCTGGTCGGACAGGCTCTCGCGGACCTGCAGCAGGTGGGGAGAGCAGCAGCCGCCGGCAATGGCGGTATGAAAGGCCTGGTGGCGGGTGTCCCAGATATCGAGCAGCTCATTGGGGGTATTGACCTCCATGACCTTGGACAGCGTATGGGCTTTGGCCAGGATGTCGGCCTCCCAGCTGTCATCGCCGCGCTCGATGGCCAGTTTAAGGATCAGTCCCTCGAGCTGGGCACGGGCATCGTAGAGGTCGACAAGCTCGGCCATCGACATCGGCGCGACCCGGTAGCCGCGTTGACTGATGGCTACCACCAGGCGCTCGGCCACCAGTTGGGACAAGGCTTCGCGCAGCGGGCCGATGCCCAGATCGTAGCGCTCCTTGAGGCGGCTCATCAGCAGCTTCTCGCCAGGCTGGAAGACGCCCCGTGTAATGTCATGTTTCAGCCAGCTATAGGCGCTGATGCCAAGGTTCTGTCGTGGGCTTGTGTCCATCATCGGTCATCCTTGCTTTTGTAGAGCATGATAACCAATCGGCATCAAGACGGTAATGGCAGGACATTCAACCAAAGTGTCCTTTTTCGAAGAAAGTGTGATTGATTATAGCAAGACGTGGATATTACCGGCACTACTCACGTCGTGGATGCCACTCGGTCATCTGC
>SKVX01000179.1 GCA_007129225.1 Halomonas sp. | reverse complement strand
CCTTCCAGCGACGGCACCGCCGCCAGCAGCATCTTCGAGTAGGGGTGGTGCGGGTTGGCGAAGAGCTGGTCGGAAGGAGCGATCTCGGCGATGCGCCCCAGATACATCACCGCGATGCGGTCCGACATGTGCTTGACCACCGCCATGTCATGGCTGATGAACAGGTAGGTCAGGCCGTACTCGTCCTGCAGGTCGCGCATCAGGTTGAGGATCTGCGCCTGTACCGAGACGTCCAGCGCCGAGGTGGGCTCGTCGCAGATCATGAACTCCGGCTCGTTGGAGAGCGCCCGGGCGATGGAGATACGCTGGCGCTGGCCGCCGGAGAACTCGTGGGGATAACGCAGCGCATCCATAGGCGACATGCCCACCTGCTCCAGCAACTCGCCCACCCGGCGGCGGCGGTCGGCACTGCTCATCTCGGGGCGGAAGAAGCGCAGCGGCTCGCCGATGATGGTGCCCACGCGCCAGAGCGGGTTGAGGCTGGCGTAGGGGTCCTGGAAGATCATCTGGAAGCGCTTGCGCAGGCTGGCCGCCTGGCGGCCGGTACGGTTCGCCAGGTCGCTGATGTCCTCGCCGTCGAAGACCAGGCTGCCACGGGTCAGGCCGTATAGCCCCACCACAAGCCGGGCCACCGTGGACTTGCCGCAGCCGGACTCGCCGACCAGGGCCACGGTCTCGCCGCGCCGGATGGAAAAACTGACACCATCCACCGCCTTGAGTGACAGCTTCTCGCTGCGCTCCAGCACCCGGTTGAGCCAGGGCTTGGAGACGTCGAAGTGACGCGCCAGGTCCCGGGCCTCCAGAAGGATGTCGCCACTCGCCGGTGACGGCTGTTGCTTGATGGCCGTATCAGCGCACATGGGCATGCTCCTGTGTGTCGTGCTCGTCGAGCCGGGGAAGCGGATCGACAGGGTCGTGCAGCCAGCAGGCGGCCTGTCCGGCCCCCGCCGGCATCAGGTCGGGCCGTTCGCGGCGACAGCGCTCCTGGGCGTGGGGGCAGCGCGGGTTGAAGGCGCAGCCCGGCGGGATGGCCGCCAGCCGTGGCATGGACCCCTCGATCTGGTAGAGCCGGTCGAGGCTCTTTTCGATACCCGGGATCGAGGCCATCAGACCCTTAGTGTAGGGATGCTGGGGGCTGCGGATCACCTCTTCCACGGGGCCGATCTCGATCAGTCGGCCGGCATACATCACCGCCACACGATCGGCGGTCTCGGCGATCACCCCCATGTCGTGGGTGACCAGCATGACCGCCGTGCCGTGGTCGGCGCAGAGCCGCTTGAGCAGGGCGAGTATCTGCGCCTGCACCGAGACGTCCAGCGCCGTGGTGGGTTCGTCGGCAATGATGAACTCGGGACGCGCCGCCAGTGCCAGGGCGATCACCACGCGCTGGCGCATGCCACCGGAGAACTGGTGCGGATAGCTGTTCAGCCGCTCCTCCGCCGCCGGGATGCCCACCTCCCGCAACAGCTTGAGCGCCTCCTCGCGGGCCTGCTTCTCGTTCATCGGCAGGTGCGTGCGGATGGTCTCGATCAGCTGGTCGCCGATCGAGAACAGCGGGTTGAGACTGGTCAGCGGGTCCTGGAAGATCATGCCGATATGACGGCCGCGCAGGGGCACGAAGTCCTCCTCCGCCAGGTCGTCGATGCGCTTGCCGGAGAGATAGACCTCGCCCTCGGCGATGCGCCCCGGCGGTTCCAGCAGCTGGATCACGGCGTTGCCGGTCATCGACTTGCCGGCACCGGACTCGCCCACCACCCCCAGCACTTCGCCAGGGGCGATATCGAAGGAGACGTCGTCGAGCGCCACCAGGGTGCCGTGGCGGGTGGGAAACTCCACCCGCATATGGCGCACGCTGAGCACCGGTTCTTGTTGAAGCGCCGCATCGTCAAGCTTGTGGCTCGGCGACTGGCCGCTCTGTTCACCTGGGTCGCCATGGGGAACGGCGCCTTTCTTATCGGAGCTTGGGGTTGAGGATGTCACGCAACCAATCTCCCAGCAGGTTGACGGAGAGCGCCAGAATCAGCAGCGCCACCCCGGGGAAGAGCAGGATCCACCACTCTCCCGAGAACATGTAATCCTGGCCGACCCGGATCAGGGTCCCCAGGCTCGGCTGGGTAGCCGGCATGCCGACCCCCAGGAAGGACAGCGTGGCCTCGGCGATGATCGCCAGCGCCAGGCCGATGGTGCCGATGACCAGCACCGGGCGCATCACGTTGGGCAGGATGTGCTGGAACAGCAGCTTGCGCGCCGGCAGGCCGATCACCCGGGCCGCCTGCACATACTCCTTGTTCTTCTCGACCATGGTCGCCCCGCGCACTGCCCGGGCATACTGCACCCAGTCGGAGAGCCCGATGGCGATGATCAGCACGATGATCGCCACTTCGGCATGCATCGAGCGCGGCAGGAAGCCGCGGATCACACCGAAGATCAGCAGTGCCATGAGAATCGACGGAAAGGTCAGCTGCACGTCGGCGATCCGCATGATCAGCGCATCACGCCAGCCACCGCGGAAGCCGGCCATCAGGCCCAGTGCGGTGCCCAGTGCCAAGGCGAAGATCACCGCGGCGAAGCCCACCAGCAGCGAGATGCGCGAGCCGTAGAGAATCGCCGAGAAGACGTCCCGGCCCTGGCTGTCGCTGCCCAGCAGGTAGAAGTTGCCGGTGAAGTCCGATGTCGTCAGCGGCGGCGTGAAGGCGTCGATCAGCTCCAGCTGGCGCGGGTCGAAGGGGTTCTGCGGGGCGATCCACGGCGCGAAGAGAGCAGCGGCGAACATGATCAGCGTCACCACCGAGGCAATGATCACCACCGGCTGGCGCTTCCAGGAGTAGACGATATCGCTCTCGAGGAAGGTGCGCAGCTTGCCCGGCGGCTTGGGCGCCACCGGATTCGCCTCGGTGCGTTGGATATCCTGGCTCATTTGCCACCTCCCTGCGCACGCAGGCGCGGATCTACGGCGTAGTAGAGCAGGTCCACCACCAGGTTGATGACCACGAAAACCAGCGCAATCATCATCAGGTAGGCGGCCATGACCGGCACGTCGACGAAGCGCACGGCGGTGATGAACAGCGCGCCGACACCGGGCCACTGGAACACCGTCTCGGTGATGATGGCGAAGGCGATGATGGTGCCGAGCTGCAGGCCAATGATCGTGATGACCGGAATCAAGGTGTTCTTAAGCGCATGGCGCAGATTGACCACACGATCCGACAGTCCCCGGGCCCGGGCGAACTTGATGTAGTCGGTGCTGAGCACCTCCAGCATCTCGGCCCGTACCAGGCGCATGATAAGGGTGAGCTGGAAGAGCCCCAGGGTGATGGCCGGCAGAATCAGCGAGCGCAGACCGCTCATGGTCAACAAACCGGTGGTCCACCAGTCGCCGATACTCACCGTCTGGCCGCGCCCGAAGGCCGGCAACCAGCCCAGTTCCACGGCAAAGAGATAGATCAGCAGTACCCCGATCAGGAAGGTGGGCAGCGACACGCCGATCAGCGAGGCGGTCATGATGAAGTTGGCCAGCCAGCTGCGGCGGCGCAAGGCAGTATAGATACCCAGCACGATGCCCATCGTCACGGCGAAGATAGCCGAGATGATGGCCAGCTCCAGGGTCGCCGGTAGACGTTCCATGATCAGGTCGGTGACCGGTCGCGCCGAGCGATAGGAGATGCCGAATTCGAACTGGGCGGCATTGACGATGAAACGATAGAACTGCACCACCACCGGCTGGTCGAGGCCCAGACGGGCACGAAGCTCGGCGCGGTCGGCCTCGGTGGCCTCCTGGCCCAGCATGTTGAGCACCGGGTCGCCGACGTAGTGGAACAGCGAGAACGAGATAAGCGCGACCACGAACATCACGAAGATGGCCTGCAGTACACGCTGTATTAGAAATGCAAGCATGGGATTACCACATTAGTTAGCCCCCCGGTCGCTTGTGGCGGCCGGGGGGCTGGTTTGCATCGTTGGCTTAGTTATTGAAACGCAGATACTTGAAGTGCGGATCGTTTTCGCTCTGGACCTTGAAATCGATATCGTCACGCATCGACCAGGTCAGCATCTGGTGATGGATCGGAATGTAGACGATTTCGTCGTGAACGATCTGCCACGCCTCACTTATCATCTCGTTACGTGCTTCGATATCGGTCTCCTGGCCCATGGCCACGGTCAGCTCGTCGACGCGCTCGTCGGAGAAGCCGGTGAAGTTCCAGGTACCGAGATCATCCTCCTTGGTGTGGTAGAGGTAGTTGAAGACGTACTCGGAGTCCATGGTGGGCACGCCCCAGCCCAGCAGGTAAAAGTCGTATTCACCCCGCGCGAGCTCGGCAAAGTGCAGCGAGCGGGTCTGTGCCACCAGGTCCACGGCGATGCCGATGCGTGACAGCATGCTGACCACCGCCTGGCAGATCTGCTCGTCGTTGACGTAGCGGTCGTTGGGACAGTTCAGGGTGACGCGGAAGCCGTCACCATAGCCTGCTTCCGCCATCAGCTCGTTGGCACGGTCGAGGTCGGCCGGCACCACCTCGTCCATCTCCTCGCTATAGCCGTTGACGAAGGGCGGCGCGATCATGCCGGCAGGCTCGGAGTTGCCCCGCATCACTGCCGTCTGGATGGTGGTGGCGTCTACCGCCAGGTTGATCGCTTCGCGCACGCGGCGGTCGGCGAAGGGATTGCCTTCGGCATCGCCGGCTCGCAGCTCGGCCGAGCCCATGTCCATGCCGAGGAAGATGGTGCGGTTCTCGGCACCCTGCTCGTTCTTGATGCCATCGGCGCTGGCCATGCGCTCGATGTCCTGAACCGGCGTCTCCTGAAGGAAGTCCACCTCGCCGGAGAGCAGCGCCGCAACGCGGGTGGCAGCCGACTCGATGGGCGTGAACACCAGGCGCGATATTTCCATCGGATAGTGATCGATGCCCCAAAAGTCGTCGTTGCGCACGAACACGGTGCGTACGTCAGGCTCGCGGCTCTCGACGCGGAACGGTCCGGTACCGTTGGCATTACGCACGGCGTAGGTCTCTTCGCCCGCCGCATAGTTCTGCGGCTCCTCGACGCCATGCTCCTCGGCCCATTCCCGGCTCATGATGAACAGGTTGGTGAGGTTAT
>SKVX01000258.1 GCA_007129225.1 Halomonas sp. | reverse complement strand
GCGGAGCGCCAGCCGGGCGTGGGGACGGCGCGCTCCACGCGCCGGAGCGTGGCGGGCATAAGCCGGCGCACCACGCGCATGGCGCCGGTGCGGCGGCCGAGCCAGAGCAAGCGGCCGAACGATTCGAAGCGGCCCGGGTGAGGGAAGAGGCCGGTGAGCGCGGCCTTGATCGTCCTGGCGGCGAACCCGCGCGCCGGTCGCTGCGCGCGGATCTCGCCGCGCGCCTCCTCGATCAGCCGGCCGACGGGCACGTCCATGGGGCAGGCGGTCTCGCACGCGCGGCAGTCGAGGCAGGCGTAGACGTGGTGCTCGAAGGTCGCGTCGATGGTGAGCCGGCCGTCGCCGACCGCCTTGATGAGGAAGACGCGGCCGCGCGGGTCGTCGGGCTCCACGCCGAGCTCCTGGAACGTCGGGCACGCCTGGACGCAGGCGCCGCAGCGGACGCAGGCGTCGAGGAGGTCGGCGGGCGGCGCGTCGGCGGTGCGGTAGTGGCTGGCGCCATCGGGGGGCGGGTGCGGTGGCATGGTCCCTTTCGCGTCCGGCGAGCGAGGAGCGGGCGCCGGCGACGCGCGCGCCGCCGGAGAGCCGGTGCTCAGGAGGGGATGTACGCGATGCCGTCGGGGTGGATGCCGGCCCGGTGGCGCGCGATCTCGGTGAAGGCGGCGACGTCGATCACCGAGACGTCGTTGGTCTTGTTGTTGGCGACGTAGGCGTAGCGCCCGCTGGGCTCGAACACGATCCCGCCCGGCCAGATGCCGATGGCGATGCGCGCGATCTCGCGGTGGCTGCTGGTGTCGAGCACCGAGACGTCCTTGGAGTAGCGGTTGGGGACGAAGGCGTAGCGGCCGTCGACCGTGAACGCCATGCGAACCGGCAGCGAGCCGATCGACTCGCGCGCGATCATCTCGTGCGTGCTGGTCGAGAACACCTGCACGAGGTCCTCGTGCTGCGCCGCGACGTAGACGAACTCGCCGCCCGGGTGCACGGCGACGCCCTCGGGGCCGTTGCCGACGAGGAGGTGCTTGACCACCTTGCGCGTCGCCACGTCGATGATCGTGATCGTGTTCGACGCGATGTTGGGGACGTAGACGAGCTTCTTGTCGGGCGTGAAGGCGATCATGTGGCTGAAGCGCTGACCCGTGGGGATCACGTCGAGGAACTGGTGGTCGGGCGTCGAGATGACGAAGACCTTGTTGGCGACCGTCGACGCGAGCCAGAGGTTCCCGTCGTCGTCGAGGTCGACGCCGTGGGGGAAGGCGAACTCGGGGTGGGTGAAGGTCTCGCGCACCGTCATCTCGGCGTTGTCGATCACGGCGACGGTCTTGCCGACGGCGTTGGCGACGTAGGAGGTGGCGCCGTCGGGCGTGACGATGACCTCGTGCGGGTCCTTGTCCATGTCGAGCTTCTTGAGCGTCTCGCCGGTGTCGCAGCGGATGAACGAGACGGTGTGCTCGTCCTTGTTGAGGACGAGCAGGCGGCCGGTGTCGTTGATGGTGGTCATGGCGGGCTCCTTCGGGAAGACGGCGAGGCGGGGAGGCTAGAGGACGGTCTTGAGGTTGGGGTCGAGGTAGTCGCGCAACCAGTCGCCGAGCAGGTTGATGCTCAGGACGGTGGCGGCGATCGCGAGGCCGGGGAAGGTGGCGAGCCACCAGGCGCGCACGAGGTGGTCGCGCCCCTCGGAGAGCATGCCGCCCCAGGTGGGGACGGTGGGCGGCACGCCGAGGCCGAGGAACGAGAGCGCCGACTCGGCGAGGATGGTGGTCGCCACCGAGAAGGAGCCGATCACGATGATGGGCGCGGTCGAGTTGGGGAGGATGTGCCGCAGCACGATGCGGGCGTGGCGGGCGCCGAGCGCGGCGGCGCCCTCGACGTACTCCATCTGCCGCACCGACAGCACGTGGCCGCGCACGAGGCGCGCGTACTGCGCCCACTGCACGATGCCGAGCACCAGGATGAGGTTGCCGAGGCTGCGCCCGAGCAGCGCCAGCACCGTCAGGGCGAGCAGGATGCCGGGGAAGGCGAGCTGGATGTCGACCAGCCGCATGATGGTGCTGTCGACGCGCCCGCCGAAGTAGCCGGCGATCAGGCCCAGGGTGGTGCCGAGCAGGCCGCCGATCGCGACCGCGGCGAGCCCGACGAGCAGCGACACGCGCGCGCCGAGGATGAGCCGGCTGAAGGTGTCGCGCCCCAGCGAGTCGGTGCCGAGCAGGTGCTCGGGCGAGCCGCGCTCCGCCCACACCGGCGGCACGAAGCGCGCCAGCACGTTCACGCGGTTGGGGTCGTGCGGCGCCAGGAACGGGCCGGCCACCGCGACGAAGGCGACGAAGCTCAGCAGCAGGGCGGCGGCGAACGCGATCTTGGTGCGGTAGAGCGCGCCCACGAAGCGGCGCATCAGTAGCGGATCCGCGGGTCGAGCAGGGTGTAGAGGAGGTCGATGAGGAAGTTGATGAGCACGTAGATCACCGCGATGACGATGAGGCCGGCCATCACGATCGGGATGTCCTTGGCGTAGATGGCGTTGAGCATCAGGCGACCGAGCCCGGGCCAGGCGAAGATGCTCTCGATCACCACCGTGCCCGCCATGAGGCCGCCGAGCTGGAGCCCGACCACCGTCACGACGGGGATGAGGGCGTTGCGGAGCGCGTGCTTGATCACGACGACGTCGCCGCGCTGCCCCTTGGCCCGCGCGGTGCGGACGAAGTCACGGCGCAGCACCTCGAGCACCGAGGAGCGCACGAGCCGCATCTGCAGGGCCATCGGCGCGAACGCCAGGCTGATCGCCGGCAAGATCATGTACGTCCAATCCTGATAGCCCGACACCGGTACCCACCGCAGGTTGACGGCGAACACGAGCATCAGCATCAGCGCGAGCCAGAAGGGCGGGATGGCCTGGCCGGTCATGGCGATGAGCTGCGCTACGTAATCGGCGGCGCTGCCGCGTCGCGTCGCGGCGATCACCCCCATGGGGATGGCGACGAGGCTCGCCAGCGCCAGAGCGGTGAGCGCGAGCTGGGCGGTAGCCGGGAGCCGCTCCATGATGAGGCCGAAGACGGGTTGGCGCTGCCGGTAGGAGACGCCGAAGTCGCCGCGCACGGCGCGGGCGACGTAGTCGAGGTACTGCACGTGCCACGGCCGCTCGAACCCCATCTGCGCGCGGATGCGCTCGACGTCGGCGCGCGAGGCGTCCTCGCCCGCCATCAGCGCGGCGGGATCGCCGGTGATGAACATCATCCCGAACGTCACCAGCGTGACGCCGAACAGGACGAGGACGACCTGGAGCAGGCGTTGGATGAGGTACGTGGCGATGCTGGTGTCTCCGCAGCCCGGGGCGGTGATGACGCGCCCGGGAGGTCGAGGCAGGGGTGCGGGTGGCGACGCTCGACGGGCGCCGCGCCACCGAGGTGGACGGCGCCCGTGAGGACGAGCGGGATCAGTCGTTCAGGAAGCGGGCCCCGAAGAAGTAGGGGTGGTCGTCGGCGCGCGGCGTCCACTGCACGTCGTCGCTGATGCCGAAGATGAGCGGCTCGCGCCAGAGCCAGAGCCAGGGGTTCTGCTCGTGCATGATCTCCTGGAGGCGGTAGTTGAGCGCCTGGCGCTCGTCGGGGTCGAAGGTGACCGCGAGCTGCGCGTAGGCGTCGTACCACTCCTGGTCGAACCAGTTCGTCGAGTTGGTCTGTCGGTCGGGGTGGATGGCCCACATGTCGGTCTCGGGCGTGTTCTCGGCACCGCCGAACGCCAGCACGTAGAGGCCCGGCAGCGTGCGCTCGCCCAGCAGGCCGACGTACTGGCCCCACTCCCAGACCTCGACGTCGGCGACGGTGATGCCGACGCCCTCGAGCTCCTGCGCGACGGCCAGGGCGAGCAGGGCGTCGTCTTCCGTGCCGGCGCCGAGGGTGATGGTGAAGCCGTCGGGGTAGCCGGCCTCGGCGAGCAGTGAACGCGCCAGCTCCGGATCGTAGGCGAACGGCGCGAGGTCGGGGTGGTCGTTCGGCGGGTTGACCATGGTGGCCATGCGCGAGGTGAGGCCGTCGCGGAGCCCGATGATCAGCTTGTCGACGTCGACCGCGTGCTGGATGGCGCGGCGCACGAGCGGGTCGGCGAGCGCCTCGTGCTTGTCCTGGTTGATGCCCATGTGCTTGCGGCCGAAGCCTTCGACGGCGACGACGCTGATGCCGGGGGCGGCGTCGATCTCGGCGATGAAGTCGGGCGGCACGTCCATGGTGGCGTGGACGCCGCCGGTGCGCAGCTCGGCCACGCGCGTGGAGGCCTCGGGGATGGCGCGGAACACCAGCCGGTCGATCTCGGGCCGGCCGCGCCAGTAGTCGTCGTTGGCCTCGAGCACGACGCGGTCGTCGCGCGTCCAGCTCACGAACTTGAACGCGCCGGTCCCGACCGGGTTGGTCGACGCCTGGTCCTGCGGCAGGTCGCGGTAGTGGCCGGGGGCGATGATGAAGCCGCCGTTGCGCGACAGGTGCGAGAGCAGCACCGGCACGGGCTCGGTGGTGATCACGCGCACGGTGTAGGGGTCGATGACCTCGACGCGGTCGAGCGGGACCTGCGTCGGGAACTTGTCGGTGGTGTTGAAGTCAGGGTCCGTGATGCGCTCGAAGCTGAACTTGACCGCCTCGGCGTCGAAGGGCTCGCCGTTGTGGAAGGTGACGCCCTGACGCAGGCGGAACTCCCAGGTGAGCTCGTCGATCGCTTCCCAGGACTCGGCCAGCACGCCGACGATGCCGCCGGCGTCGGGGTCGACCCAGACGAGCGGCTCGAAGATGTTGATGGTCACGCGGTGGTTGATCATGCCGCCGGTGGCGGTCTGCGGGTCGAGGTCGTCGGAGTCGGAAGCCCGGGCGAACACGAACTCCCGGTCGGCCTGCGCGTACCCCAGCCCGGTCATGGTCAACAGGGCGATGGCCGCGAGCGCGAACCCTTGCATCGTGAGGCGTCTCATGGGTGGTTCCTTCCTGAGCAGGCGATGGTGATCGCAGCCGCCGGACGGGCGGCGGCGTGGTCGGTGCGGGTCGACCTCCTCACGTGTATCCAGGGTGCGGCGGGTGGGCGCTCGACGGGCGGTGCCGGCCTCTACGCCGGGGAGAAT
>SKVX01000065.1 GCA_007129225.1 Halomonas sp. | reverse complement strand
GCTTCCTCTCCTTGTTGCGAGAGCAGGGGACCTCGTTCCCGGTGTTGCAAATGCTCCGCCAACGCTTCCCAACGGATAGGCCGATAGTGCGGCGGAGTCGGTGACTCGCCCGGTGGCAGCAAGGTGAAGCCGCTGGCCGTGTCCCCGCCGATGGCCTTCAGCAGGCCGAAAACGGTCGTAGTGTGGTGGCGAAGCGCCAGGTGATGACGCAGGTCGCCTTCCGGCAGCAGGTTCTCGAAGTAGGCCAGCACCGCATCACCCACGTGAACCTGCTGCGTGAGCGGCAGCGAGGGCGAGAGACTGACCGCTTCAGGATGCTCCTGCCATTCGGGGGCATACTCGAAGCGCAGTGGTTGAGCGTCGAAGAGGTGTCCGACGGGCTTGTCGCCGTGGTAAACCGTCAGAGTGTCGTCACTCGCCATGTCGGCTGCCACCCTTGCGCCGCACGACGACCTCGAGCCCCATCAGGTCCAGCACGTCCAACACCTTCTGCAACTGCAGGGTCGGCTTGCCCCGCTCCAGGTCGACGATGAAGCGGTTGCCGGTGCCGGCCAGGCCGGCGAGGTCGATCTGCAAGAGCCCCTGTTCGGCGCGCAGCTGGCGTACCAGCTTGCCGAGCTCTTCGCTGTGGCGAATGGGGGTGACCAGGTGGGCAGGGGAGTCGTGGGTCGGCATGGGAACCTATGCGTGATTACCGTTCGGTAATTCTAGGCACGGTTCCCCTGTTCTGCAATGAAATAATTACCGAGCGGTAATCATGAGGCCGTAAGGGCGCGAGAAAGTGTCAAGAATTACCGATCGGTAACTCTGTTCGTTGCGGGCACCACAAGGGCGCCCGCTTACGTCTTGATCTCAGATTTTAAAGCGATCAACCCGGAACGGCGCCATATCCACCGCGGGCTCTTCGCCATCCATCATCTGGGCGAGCAGTTCGCCGGTGGCCGGGCCCAGGGTGAAGCCCTGATGGCCGTGGCCGAAGGCGAGCCACAGACCCTCCTTGCCGGGGGCCGGGCCAATCACCGGCTTCATGTCGGGCATGCAGGGCCGCGCCCCCTTCCAGGGCTGGGCGTCGCGGCGCTTGCCCAGCGGGAACAGCTTGCGTGCCACCTTCTCGGCGGCGGCCAGCTGCGTGTACTGGGGCGGCGAGTCCAGGTCGGCCAGCTCGGCGCCGGTGGTCAGGCGAATCCCGGCGCGCATCGGTTCGAGCAGGAACCCCTTCTCGGCGTCCATCACCCAGTGGTTGAGCTTGGCCCCCTCTTCCGCGGAGTAGTGCATGTGGTAGCCGCGCTTCACGAACAGCGGCACTTTCATGCCCAGCCTACCCAGCAGGTCGCCGGCCCAGGGCCCCAGGGCCACCACCACTTGGTCGGCCTCCAGGGGCCCTTCGCTGGTCTTGACCTGCCAGCCGCCCTCTACCTGAAGCACGTCTTCGACGCTGGCCTGCATCACCTGGCCGCCTTGTTCGGCGAAGCTGCGGGCGTAGGCCTGCACCAGGCCGCCCGGGTCAGAGACCATCCAGGGCTGCGTCCAGTGGATCGCGCCGATCAGCCCCTTGTCCAGATGCGGCTCCTTGGCGTGGAGCGCCTCGGCGTCAAGCACCTCATACTCGACCCCGAAGCGCTCGTGGTTCTCCTTGGCCTTTTCCTGGCACTCCTCGAACGCCTTGCGGGTGCGGTAAAGCTCCAGCCAGCCGCCCTGGAGCACCAGCGCCTCGGCGCCGGCGGCCTCGATCATCGACGCGTGGGCGTCCTGGCAGCGCATGATCAGCGACGCCCACTCGCGTACGATACGCTCGTAGCGCTTGCCACTCGAGTTCAGCCAGTAGTTCAGCAGCGGGCCCGCCGCGTTCATCATGCCGGTGGGGCGGTAGCGGATATCCACCTTGCGGTTGGGCAGCACCCGCAGCAGGGTGCCGATATCGCGCGGGAAGGCGTAGGGGCGCACCGCCTCACGCTGGATGATGCCGGCATTGCCGAAGGAGGTCTCGAGCCCCGGCTCGCGGCGGTCCACCAGCGTGACGTCATGACCGCGACGCACCAGATGCCAGGCCACAGATACGCCGACCATGCCGGCACCAAGAACGATGATATTGCGGGCCATGAAAAACTCCATGCCGATGGATGCAGAAAGCTCCGCCGTGGGCGGAGCCTGTCATGCCAGGAGTTTAGCAGCACTTCCCATAAAATCGGCAACTAACCGATAATTAAGATGATAATACTATTGTTAAAATTAATAGCAGTATTAATGTTTGATAATCGTTGATTATCTAGAAATATAGCCTGGGTTTCTGCTGGCCCTGCGCTTGGCGTGAGCGAGCTAGCTGGCGGCTGAATGCGGAGTGACTCCCGCTCCCACGCGGCTGGCCGGGTCGCCGCCGCGAGGCATGGATTGATGGCGTCACGCGGACTAGCATCAATGGAGTCCATCCGGCTGGGAAGCGACGGGGAGAGACGGTGATGCTGAAGGCGGTATTGCTCGATATCAGTGGCGTGCTGAGCGAGGACGGCGAGGCCCTGCCCGGCGCCGTGGAAGCGGTGGGGCGGCTGCAGTCCAGCGGCCTGGCGCTGCGCTTCCTGACCAACACCTCGCGAAAGACCTCGGCGGCGGTGTGTGATGAGCTGGAACGGCTGGGTTTCGCCCCGGCGCCCGAGCAGGTGTTCACCGCGCCGGGGGCGATCCGTCGCTATCTCGAGCACAGTGGGTTTCGCCCCTACCTGCTGATCCATGAGCGGCTCGAGCCCGAATTTGCCGGCCTGCCCCGGGAAGCGCCCAATGCGGTGGTGCTCGGCGATGCCGAACAGCGCCTGGACTATGCCCACCTCGACGAGGCCTTCCGGCTGCTGCTGGAGGGTGCGCCGTTGCTCGCCGTGGGCACCAATCGCTACTTTCGCCAGGCGGGCACCCTGCACCTGGACGCGGGGCCCTTCGTGCGTGCCCTGGAGTACGCCGCCGGCATCGAGGCCAAGGTACTGGGAAAACCCGCCAGCGACTTCTTTCATGCCGTGCTCGAGGAGATCGGCGTGGCACCCGATGAGGCGCTGATGGTGGGCGATGATGTGGAGTGCGACGTGGTCGCCGCCATGGAGCTCGGCCTGCAGGCCTGCCTGATTCGCTCAGGCAAGTATCGCTCGGGGGACGAGGAGCAGGCGCCCCAGGCACGCTGTGAGGCAAGCCTGGCCGACCTGGTCGATGCCCTGCAGGAAGCGCGATAGCCGCGAGGGAGCGTCGAGGCGCTGCACTGATGGCCGCCATGGCCTGGTCACGGAGGTTGTGGCGGGGCTTTCCCACGGTGAGGTCAAGCCCCTGGCGAAGTGGTATCGAAGCAGTCCCGCGAACCCCTCAGCGCCAGCCCATCAGCCAGGTGTCGTCATTCTTGAGATCCTGCCAGGGTAGGGTCCTCTCACGGTGGGTATAGACGGCCTCGAGGGTCACCGCGACCACGTTCTCCTCCTCGTCGCGTTCCAGTGCGGTCACCAGGAAGTGCTTCTCCTTGTTGCTGGGCTTTGCCGCGGTCCACTTGCTGTGGTGCAACTTCTCGGGATTGATGGCATTCATGCTGCTCTTCCTTTGCCTGGCGGGAATCGCCAGTCTAGGACAGCAGGCGGCGCTCAAGCCAATCGAGCCGACGGGTGGCCATCCTGTTCTCGACCTTCCTGGTCATCGGTGTGCTCAGCGATCGAATATTCGGAATCGCAATCAGGTGGGTCTCTCACTCGTGTGGCATGAGCCGTGCCGCCAAGGCTATCGCTACCGCCAGCAGCGGTAGCCAGGCGCCCGGTGCACCCAGCAGGTACAGGGTGGCGGCGCTGATCAGGCACCACAGGAGGGGAACGACCATCAGGGCCCAGCCCCAGCGTGCTGGCTGGACGAGGGCCGCCGCGCCGAGTGTTGCGATGGCCAGCGGGTCGGGGGTCAGTCCGACGACCTCGGCGCCTGCCAGGCTACGGTCGTGCAGCAGGGCGGAGAAAGGGTGCAGGAAGACGGCGTAGGCCACGAGCGCCAGGCCGAGGGCGCGTGACGTCTGCCAGCGCGACGAGAGCGCCAGGCCGCCACGCCATCGGCTCAGGATGAGCAGCAGCAGTGCCTGGAGCACGAAGAGCGGCACCACGTAGCGGATGCCCCAGTTGATGGGGGCGTAGCGCTGCCACAGGAAGGCCCAGGCGACGAAGACCCAGCCCGCCGCCAGCAGCGGCATGAACAGACGTAGCCATCCGGCCCTTGATTGCCACAGTGCGAGGAGCAGCCCGGCACCGAGTGCCAGGGCAAGCCACTGCGCCGGCCATATCGTCTGGTTGTGCAGCACGAAGAGGCGCTCGTAGACGCGTAACGAGAACATCAGGAGGTCTGCCGGCCGGTAGGTCCACCACTCGCTCATTGGGTCGCCTCGCTACAGGGCTCGAACGTAGTCGGCCATACGCTGGCGTAGTTCGGCATCGGGCAGCGGCTCGCGCGCCGCTGCCAGGTTCTCGCGCACGTGGTCGACCCGGGTGGTCGCGGGAATGGCGCAGCTCACGGCGGGATGGGAGATGATGAACTTGAGGATGAACTGCGCCCATGTCTCGGCGTCGATCTCGGCCGCCCACTCGGGCAGTGGCTCGCCTTCCAGGCGCCGGATCAGGCGCTTCTGCTGGAAAGGTCGGTTGGCGATTATCCCGATGCCACGTTCACGGGCCAGCGGTAGCAGCCGTTCTTCCGCCTCGCGGTCGACAATATTGTAGGTGAGCTGCACGAAGTCGATGTCGGCCTCGCGAAGGATGCGCTCGATGGTGTCATGGCGCCGGCCGTGGGAGGTGGTGATGCCGATGTGGCGGATTTCGCCGTCGGCCTTCATCGCTTGCAGGGTTTCCAGGTTTTCCTCCCAGGCGAGCAGATTGTGAACCTGCAGCAGGTCGAATCGCGGTACGCCCCAGTCGCGCCGCGAGGCCTCGACTTGAGCAGGCCCTTCGGAGGGGCTGGAGGTCCAGATCTTGTCGGCGGCGTAGACGCGGTCAACGGCGTCGAGTTCGGCCAGTGCATGGCCGATGGTCGCTTGGGAAGAGCCGTACATCGGTGAGGAGTCGATCATCCGCCCGCCATCGGCGAAGAAGGCCGCCATCACCGCCGTACACG
>SKVX01000428.1 GCA_007129225.1 Halomonas sp. | reverse complement strand
TCTATGCCGTGCTCGCCGGTCAATTCGGTGCGGAAGCGAACCAGGCAGTCCTTGGTGTCCTTGACCTTGTCCAGTTCCCCCTTGCCGCGATAGGTGGTGGCATCGCCCTCGAAGTGGCCGTAGTAGCGATAGAGCTTGATATGCAGGAGCTGGGGCCCGTCGCCGCTGCGTGCCTTGTCGATTGCCGCCGCCGCCGCCTGGTGAACGTCAAAGAAGTCGAAGCCGTCCACCAGGGTGGTGGGGATATCGAAGCCCGCGGCGCGTTTGGTCATGCTGCCGGCCACGGACCAGGAGGTGGCGGTTGCCTGGGCGTATTCATTGTCCTCGATGGCGAAGATCACCGGCAGGTTGAAGACCTTCGCCATGTTCATGGCTTCCATGGTCGAGCCCTCGTTGATGGCGCCATCGCCCAGGAAGGAGACCACCACGCCGTTGGTCTTCAGCATTCTGGCGCTGAAGGCAGCGCCACAGGCCAGTGGTGGGCCACCGCCGACGATGCCGTTGGCGCCCATCATGCCCTTGTCGAGGTCGGCGATGTGCATGGAGCCGCCCTTGCCAAGGCACAGGCCGGTTCGCTTGCCATAGAGCTCGGCCATCATGGCGGGAACGTCGCATCCCTTGGCGATGGCATGGCCATGGCCGCGGTGGGTGCTGGTGATGTAATCCGCATCGTTGAGATGCAGGCAGATTCCGACGCCGGAGGCCTCCTCACCGGCATAGAGGTGAGCGAAGCCGGGTATTTCCCCCCTGGCAAAGACCTCATGGACCTTCTCCTCGAAGGCGCGGATGGTGGCCATGCTCCGGTAGGCGGTCAGCAGGATTTCTCTGTCGAGCTGCATACTAGGTCCTCTTGTCATGACCACCCCGGGGTGGCCACCTTGTTGTCGGTCGAGGAAGGGGAGCGGACATCAAGCCGTTTCCGGCATCTCCCGAAGCTCTCCAGCTTGTAACCCGTAGGGTCGACGGCAAAGGCGATGCGCATGCCGTTCTGCATGGTCTTGGGCAGCAGCGAGAATTCGACGCCACGCGACTTCCCCCTTGCTGATGGTAAAGGAGACGTCGTCGATGGCCTGGCCACACGTTGGTTCTTTCTGAAGAAGGTCTTACCGACCGAAAAGTATTTCTTCAGGTTGTATACCATCATTACCACGCCATCCGACAGGGCGCCTTGCAATTTCCTGGCTGGACATCCTGTTCACTTCCATTCAGTCGGCTAGTGGGATATCCCGGCTGACTTCACGGATACGTGATACCAGTTCGGCATCCGGCCCAGGACCGTCGATGGCCTCCACGGCACGTATCACTTGGTCTTCTCTATTCATGCTGGCGATCACCGAGGGCACCAAGTCGGGCTGGAGAGCGAAACGCAGTGCCAGTTCGTCCCAGTTCCAGCCGGCTTCCTTGACCAGAGGCTCGATGCGCGACAGGCGCTTCAGATGGGGCACCCACTCCTGCTTGCCAAAGTGCTCATCATTCTCGAGACGAGCACTATCGGCACGGCGATCGGTGAGCATCCCCTGGAGGAACGGACGCATGGCGAAGAATCCCATCCCCTGTTCTCGCATGGTTGGGAAACGATCAAGCATGTCGTTTTCGATCACATTAAAGAACTCGACCATTCCTTCGAAGCGCCGAGACGCTATGGCACGATCGGCGAACGCCTGGGTGTGGGTGAAGGTGTAGAGATGCCCCACCTTTCCTTCGTCCTTCAACTTGTCGAAGGTGGAAAGCAAGTCATCCGTAACAGCATCGAAATTGGCCAGCCGGTCCACGTCACCTCGGGAGTTGTAGATGATCGGCTTGGGAACACCCCTCTGGAGATGCTGGACAATAGTGATACGGTCAGTATGCAATTCACGCAATGCCGTCTCGATTGTTTCCCGAAATTGTTTTTCCGAGAAGCTGGCATCCTCGTAATCCGGAGAAGGTACCTTGATGATGTGGTTGAGCTGGTGTCGCTCGGGTCGCTCCCCAAGAACATCATCAAGAACCCATCGGGTACCATATTCGAAGCTCGAATGAATGGTGTTGATGCCGGCATCGAGGGCAGCAGCCAAGGCTCGCTTCCCGGTAGAAACAGCCTCCGTATCCGCCGGATCCTTCGAAGCGAAGCGATAGGCGCCGAAGGTCAGGGCGCTGAAGCGAAGGTCGGTACCTATGAGAGTATTGTATTGCATAGTCAGACATTCCTCCGGAAATTACACATGTTCCTCGAGAGCTGCATTATTCATGCCATTCATGCAAGGCACTGAATTTTTTTGCATTTAAGTTGTCTACGGAGAAAAATTCACAAGGCAGTTGTGCAAATATGTGCAACCACGACACGCACATTGAACAGTAATGAACAGATTTAGATAGACTGCAGGGTTTGAATGAAGCTACCTCCTGGTCGGCAGCGAAATGCCTGACCGCCCAAGATCATTATAATTGTAGTCTGCTGTCCCTGAATGATCCTCCTCAATGTAGGAAACCATGCCCAATATGTAAGTGTCTAATGTAAAAAACCTTGCGCTCGTAAGACGACGCTTACACGCCATAGTCAGTCATCACCGTGAATGGTGCCTGATCAGCGGTGCACTGTCTCCCTCGGTACCCACCGAGAAAAAGTCATACTCCCGGACTCCTTCTAGGCGCTGGCCGGTAATGCCGACCCATCCATTGGCTCCTACCGTTGCCGGTTCTATATTCTCGACATCGTAGTGCCACCAGTCGGGTTCCAGTTCATCCCATGCTCGTGCACGTGCACAGAGATAACCATCCCTTTCCTCGACCTGGAGTCGTAGCCAAAACCATTTTCCAGGCACCCAAGGGAAGAAGCTTTCTCCCCATATCTTGGCGACACCATGGGGACGTTCTGGACCACGCAGTTGCTCCCCTTCCGGATTGTAGCTGTCCAAAAAGAGCGTCTGCCTTAGCTCAAGCTTGGGAGCTTCATGCTCAACGACCTTATGATTTGATCCCTTGAAAAACTCGCATGTCACACCCTGTTCGGTGCTGCGAACTCCTTCACCATCTCCCCTGGCAATAATACCGAAACGAGAATCGCCACTCGAGCTACGCATTCTTGTGAGGATTTCTACCTTGGCAGCGCCTCGGGGGACACGGTCCCAGGCCCAAGCACGGCGATCATTTTCTTCTATCCGATGTTCTAGAACCTTACCCCCCATGGCACCGGAAGCGTCACGAACGATCAGGCTATGTCCTCCAGTGATCCAGCTATCACGCCAGTCATCAGGTGTCTGTCCGGTAGGGTATTCAGAAAAGTCTGTAAAGTACTTTGCCATGCCTTTCTCCTCTTTGATGTTGTTCTCTTGTATACTGTCTTCTTTCCCCTGCCTAGAAAATATCGCTGCGCGATATGCAGCAAAAATCGTCAAACATTAAACGTTTTCCATCAGCCCACGGGCGATGGAAAGCAGTCGCTCATCCTGAAAACGATCGGCGACCAGTTGGACACCAACGGGCAATCCCTGGCCGTTGTGATAAAGAGGCAAGTTGAGACAGGGCAACCCTAATAATGTCCAGCCACGGCAATAGAGAGGATCCCCAGTCGCGTCAAGCCCGGCAGGGGCCGCTCCCATGGAGCTGGCAGCCAGGATCAGGTCCACGTCCTCGGCGAACACCGTCGTGATGGCCTGCTTGAGCTCCTCGGTGACCTGGCGTGAGTTGATATAGCTCGCATAGGGCGTAGCTCGACCTTGTTCTATCTGAGCGATCAACTTTTCTCCCATGCTGTGACCGCACATTTGGTATTCACTTGCCAAGGTGCGTGCCGCTTCATAGGCCATGACAATCTTCTGGTGTTCAACGAGAGTATCGTAACGGCGATCCAGCGGCAGCGGAAAAACCTTGGCCCCGGCCTGTTCCAGGCATTCGGCGGCGTGCACCAGAGCTTGTTCTGTATCGGACCCTGGAGGAACATCACCAGGCAAGTTGCGTAAACCGACCCGTACTCCACTGAGACCTTCGAGGACTGGAATATCCCGAGCCTGGGTAAGTGCCGTGAAGGTGGTGGAAATATCCTCGATGTGATTGGCGAACCAGCCCAGAGTATCCAGAGAGGGCGAGAAAGACTTGACGCCGGCGAGACTAATCAGATCGAAAGTTGGTTTAAAACCGAACACCCCACAATAACTTGCCGGACGAATAATACTACCCGCGGTCTGAGTCCCGAAGGCTAAGGGAACCATACGATCGGCCACTGCAGCGGCGGAACCACTGGAGGATCCACCGGGGGTATGTGTCAGATCATGGGGATTACGTGTCTTGCCCGGCGTGAAGAAGGCCATCTCGGTAGAGACGGTCTTTCCCATTATCAAAGCACCCTGCTGGTCGAGTAGTGCGACCAGGGCGGCATCGACCAGTGAGCCGGGGGTCTTGAGATAGCCCCTGGTCCCCCATGAAGTGGGCATGTCCCGAGTCTCGATGATGTCCTTGAGACCCACGGGCACGCCACAGAGTGAGTGGCCACCGACCAAGGATGGCGGTTCCGGCGTGCTCGTTGCCAGATACTCCCAGGCCTGTACCTCGGGCTCACGGAGGTCGATACGCTCTCGACACGCCTGCCACCAGTCCAGGGGACCAGATTCATCGCGCCTCAGGCTGGCCTGGAAAGCGGCGATGGTCCTTGCATCCTGTCTGTTCAATTGAATGCTCCTGTGTCTCGATATCATGATCATGCCTCGCCAAGCCGATCTCAAATCACCCAGACCTCGCAAGCGCCGGTAATGGTGACCACCAATGACCCGAACATCATCGATGGTCACCCGCTAGGCTATGCATGATGGCATAACGCAATTACGCCTCTTCCGGCCTCTCGATCAATTCGAGTTTGTAGCCGGTCGGATCAACCGCGAAGGCGATCCGCGTGCCGTTCTTCATGGTCTTGGGCAAGAGGGAAAAATCGACTCCCCGCGACTTCCACTCTTCGTAAGTGTCATCGACACTCTCCACCGCGAAGGCAATATGCCCGTAGCCATCACCCAAGTCATAGGAGCGGCCATCGTGGTTATAGGTCAGTTCGATCTCATGACCGCTCTTGGGATCGCGCAGGAAGGTGACGGTAGCGTCGTTTCCCGGCAGATCCTCCTGACTGACGAGATCCAGACCGATCT
>SKVX01000161.1 GCA_007129225.1 Halomonas sp. | reverse complement strand
TGTTTTGCTTCGTGTTTTGCTTCGTGTCTTGCTTCACTGCCTTGCGGGGTTGCAGTACGGTCGGCTCAACTATCGGTCCTGGCCTTGTAGCGCGCCTTCATCCGGCGGCGATAGCTGCTCCAGCCAAGGTGCAGCACCATCAGCACCGTGAAGACGACGAACGTCAGGGCGATGGGCCGCTCGAGCAGGATGCCGATCTCGCCGCCTGAGAGGATCACCGACTGGCGCAGGTTCATCTCCAGCATGGGCGTGACGATGAACGCCACCAGGAAGGTGACGAAGGAGTAATCGAACTTTTTCAGAAAGTAGCCGAAGATCGCGAAGACGAATACCGTAACCAGACCGAAGGTGCCGTAGCCCTGCACCTGGATGCCGGCCAGGCAGAGAAAGATCACCACCGCAATGACGATATGCGGCGGCACGCTGGTGACCCGGGCGAAGATACGCAGGCCATACCAGCCCACCGCCAGCATCAACAGGCTCGCCACGATCATTCCCGAGAATAGTGTGAAGAGCATTTCCGGGTGGTCGCGCAACATCAGCGGCCCCACCTGGATACCGTGGATCATGAAGGCACCCACCAACAGGGCGGCCGAGACGCTCCCTGGGATGCCCAGGCCGAATAGGGGGATATAGCTGGCCGGGATCACTGCGTTGTCCGACGCCTCGGCGGCGGCGATGCCGTTGGGATTGCCCTTGCCGAAGCTGTCGGGATCCTTGGCGCTGCGCTTGGCCAGGCCATAGGCCATGAAGGCCCCTACCGACGGCCCCAGGCCCGGCAGGGCTCCGACGAAGGCCCCCACCCCGGTACTCTTCAAGATGGTTGGCAGGGTGCCCTTGAACTCCCGGTAGGAGAGATCGTCCGCCTTGTCGTCGCTCAGCTTGATCACGCTGGCGTCCTTGTTGCGGCGATACTCGTCGAGCTGCACGAACATCTCGGCGAGTGCCAGGGTCCCGATCACCAGCGGCAGTATCGGCACCCCCTCCATTAGCTCGGCGTACCCGAAGGTCAAGCGCGCCGCCCCGGTCTCCGGGTCGAGCCCTACGGTGCCGAGAATAATCCCCATGCCGCCGGCCGCCAGCCCCTTGAGGAACGACCCCCCGGCCATGGCGGCAATGAAGACCAGCGCAAAGATCAGGATGGCGGCCAGCTCGTAGGGGCCGAACTTCAGCGCCACCGACGCGAACGGAATGGCCACCGCAATCAGCAGCAGGGTAGCCAGCAGATCGCCGATCACCGAGGCCAGCAGGCCTACCTTGAGCGCCTTGCGCGGCTTGCCGTCGCGGGCCATGGGATAACCATCGAGGCAGGTGGCCGCCGACGAGGGCTCGCCGGGCGTATTGAGCAGGATGGCCGAGACGGCACTGCCGGCGGCGGTGCCCTTGGACAGGCCGATCAGGAAGGCAATGGCGGCATAGGCCGACATGTAGAAGGTCAGCGGAATGGCGATGGCGATGGCCACGGCCCGGTTGAGGCCGGGAATTACACCGACGATATAGCCGAGCAGCACGCCGCCAAGGATGATGGCGATGGATTCGTAGTGCAGGGCCGCCGCGAAGGAGCTGAGAATGGCGTCGAAACCGATCATGTCACACCACTCCAATGCGCATCAGATGGGCGGTCAGGCCATAGAGGCCGGCCGCCGGGATCGTGGCGGTGAGCACCACCACATACCAGCGTCGTTCACCGAGCAGCAGCAGCAGGCCGCCGATCAGCAGCGGCGCGACCCAGGTCAACGGGAAACGATCGATCAGCACGATGAAGCCCAGCACATACAAGAAGGGCCACGCCTGATGCCAGAGGTGGCCGGCCGGCGGTATGGAGAAGAACGGCTCCCCGGCGCGCTTGAGCGCAATGGCGCTGACGATGATCAGCAGGCCGGCGCAGCCGAGCATCAGCCAGGCGCCGAGAGTGGCCAGCGCCTTGGGCGGCATGCCGATGGCGAAGCCGCTGCCGCCATAGGTGGGAATGACCCAGGCGAGGAGCAGCGCCGCGATGGCGGCAACACCGATCCCAGACCAGAAGTTCTTGCGTGGCATATCGGTCATGTGGTGTAGGTCTTGTGGTGTGGGTGACGGTTCGCGGCAGGCAGCAAATGCCTTGAACAGAAAGTTTGCTTGAATTCACTACCTTCCACGTATTGTTTTACTGACAAAATGGCTAGCCGACGACACTATCTGCTGTTGCATGCCCCCTCAAACGCACCATGAGACGATAATTCAACGCTGATGAGGGGAATTGGTTCTTGACCTTGATGCGATTGACGGCAGTGGCCGGCCGGATGCTTGCGCCCCAGTTTGGTGCAAGCGCCCCTGATTGAGCGCCATATTGGTGCGGGAGTGGTGCGTTTTGCCCTGCTTGACGTCTTGGGTGGCATTGCTGGTGCAAGCGACGATGAATGAATGGATTCATAAAAGTATTAAAAACAAGAGATTAAAAAATTCATGGCCTGTGTTGGTGCATTGTTGGCACGCAGCCTGCATTAGGTAGGGCAGCTCCCATGCACGTGCATGGTGATCGTGGGCACCAAGCCCGCAGCGTGCTACAACATGCGCTGGGTTGACGCCAGCGCCAGTGGATCATCAGCCAACGAATCGAGCCAAACTCGCTCAAATGGAGGACACCATGTCTGCCAAGACTCTCGCCCTGATCGAAGAAAACGACGTGAAGTGGGTTGACCTGCGCTTCACCGATACCAAAGGCAAGGAGCAGCACGTCACCATCCCCGCCCGTGACGTGGACGAGGAATTTTTCGAGAATGGCCAGATGTTCGATGGCTCCTCCATCTCCGGCTGGAAGGGCATCAACGAGTCGGACATGATCCTGCGCCCGGAGGACGGCACCGCCTTCCTCGACCCGTTCACCGAAGATGCCACCATCGTACTGCGTTGCGACATCATCGAGCCGGCCACCATGCAGGGCTACGAGCGCGACCCGCGCTCCATCGCCAAGCGTGCGGAAGCCTACCTGCAGTCCAGCGGCCTGGGCGACACCGCCTTCTTCGGCCCGGAGCCGGAGTTCTTCATTTTCGACGAGGTGCACTGGAAGACCGATATCGAAGGGGCGATGTTCAAGATATCCTCGGAAGAGGGTGCCTGGTCCACCGACCGTCAGGTCGAGGGCGGCAACCTGGCCCACCGTCCGCGGGTCAAGGGTGGCTACTTCCCGGTGCCCCCGGTGGACAGCTTCCACGATATTCGCGGCGCCATGTGCAACACCCTGGAGGCGATCGGCCAGACCGTCGAAGTGCATCACCACGAGGTGGCCAACGCTGGCCAGAACGAGATCGGCGTCAAGTTCAACACCCTGGTGAAGAAGGCCGATGAGCTTCAGGAGATGAAGTACGTCGTGCACAACGTGGCACACGCCTATGGCAAGACCGCCACCTTCATGCCCAAGCCGCTGGTCGGCGACAACGGTTCCGGCATGCACGTGCACCAGTCCTTCTGGAAGGATGGGGTCAACCAGTTCGCCGGTGACCAGTACGCCGGGCTGTCCGAGATGGCGCTCTACTACATCGGCGGGGTCATCAAGCACGCTCGCGCACTGAACGCCTTCACCAACGCTTCGACCAACTCCTACAAGCGCCTGGTGCCGGGCTTCGAGGCACCGGTCATGCTGGCCTACAGTGCCCGTAATCGCTCCGCTTCCATCCGTATTCCCTATACCGCCAGCCCCAAGGGCAAGCGCGTCGAGCTTCGCTTCCCGGATCCGACCGCCAACCCCTACCTGTGTTTCGCGGCGATGCTGATGGCCGGTATCGACGGCATCAAGAACAAAATTCACCCCGGCGATGCCATGGACAAGAACCTGTACGACCTGCCGCCGGAAGAGGGCAAGAAGGTTCCGACCGTGGCCAATAGCCTGGACCAGGCGCTGGAGGCGCTGGACGCCGACCGTGCCTTCCTTACCGAGGGTGGCGTCTTCACCGACGACATGATCGATGCCTATATCGAACTGAAGATGGAAGATGTGGAGCGTATTCGCATGAGTACGCACCCGGTCGAGTTCGACATGTACTACAGCTGCTGAGGGACGCCGTTTCGCCTGGCCACACTGGAAGGCCGGGTGGTGGGAATCGGCTCGGGCGCTGCTGTGCCCGGTAACGAAAGGGGCTCCGTCTTGGCGGAGCCCTTTTTGTCGTACACTGAATTCCATGGCTTGATACGACAGGCAGCCGACCGTGACATCCAGTCGATACGGGGCGCTGACGAAGGAGACCGATCCGTATGAAGAAGGCGCTTTTGATAATGATTGGGCTGCTGGTCGCCTCCTCTTCGACCCTGGCGACGACCATCTATCGCACCGTCGACGCCCAGGGCAACGTGATCTTCACCGACAGTCCGGACGGAGGTGGCGAGCCGGTGGAGCTCGCACCGCTCACCGTGGTGCCCTCCCGGGGACTACCCGGAAGTGCAGAGCCGCCGCGGGTGGAAGGCGTGGCGCCACGGGTCAGCGAGTCCCCGGGCCAGCCCTTCATGCCCTACGATGTCTTTCGTATCGTTTCTCCGGCGCATGGCGCCGAGCTGGCCGCCAGCTATGCGGGGAATGTACAGGTCGAACTCGCCATCGAGCCCGAGCTGCGGCCCGACCACCGGGCCCGGCTGCTGGTCGACGGCCGGGTGAGCCAGACCGCGATGCACACCACGGCCTTCATGCTCACCGATCTCGATCGTGGCCAGTATGTGATCCAGGCCGAGCTACTGGATGACGACGGCGTCATTCGTCATCGCACCCAGCCGGTAACGCTCCATGTTCAGCGCTCTCCAGCCGGCTGAGGCAAGCGCGTCCGGGCTCGCCCGGTTTTGCCCATTCGTGCCCCATGGGTGAGCGTTAACCCGTTTCGAGTCGGTGGACACTTCTTTCGCGCACCATGATGGTGCGCTCCATCGCCGCCATCATGCCCTGAAACGGCGCCGAGCCGCGCTTATCAAGGTTGGCGCGGTTCTTGCTTTAGCTATGGTTAGCGAGGGTAGTCCAGGAACTCCGCCTTGCGCGGGAGTTCGACGGATGCGCGAAACGGGTGCACGTTCACACCAAGGGAAGGCCAATGCATCGACGCCTGATGGAACACCTCACCACTGCGGTGCTGCTGCTGGATGGCAGCCTGCGTCTT
>SKVX01000152.1 GCA_007129225.1 Halomonas sp. | reverse complement strand
GGGGCCACCCTGCTGACGGTGCTCGGCGGTGCGCTCTTCGGCCTCGGCTGGGGCCTGCTGATCATCTCCTTCGCCAGCACCATCGGCGCCACCCTGGCGGCGGCGCTCGCCAGGACCCTGGTCCGTGGCCCGCTGGAAAAACGCTTCGCCCCGCAGCTCGAGCGCATCAATGCCGGCATTCGACGGGAGGGCGCATTCTATCTGTTCACGCTGCGCTTGATCCCGCTGTTTCCCTTCTTCGTCATCAATCTGGTGATGGGGCTGACGCGGATGCGATTGTGGACCTTCTACTGGGTCAGCCAGTTGGGCATGTTGCCGGGTACGGCGGTATTCGTGAATGCCGGCCGGGAGCTCGGCAACCTGGAGAGCCTCTCCGGCATCCTGTCCCCGGGGCTGATCGGCTCCTTCGTGCTCATCGGCCTCTTCCCCTGGCTGGCCCGAGGCCTGGTGGCCATTGGCAAGCGTCGCCGATTGGCGAGCCGCTATGGCCGTCCGACTCGCTTCGACCACGACATCGTGGTCATAGGCGGCGGCTCGGCGGGCCTGGTGGCCAGCTACATCGCGGCAGCGGTCAAGGCTCGGGTCGTGCTGGTGGAGCGCGACAAGCTGGGCGGCGACTGCTTGAATACCGGCTGCGTGCCCTCCAAGGCGCTGATCCGTGCGGCGCGTGTCGCCAGCGAAGTGCGTGGGTCCGCCCGTTATGGCATTCATGCAGGCGAGCCACGGGTGGATTTTGCGCAGGTGATGGGGCATGTGCACCATGCGATTAGCGAGGTGGAGCCCCACGACAGCCGTGAACGCTACGAGGGGCTGGGGGTGGAAGTGGTCGCCGGTGATGCCTGCCTGCTGGATCCCTGGCGAGTGCGTGTCATTGGCGAGAAGGGTGAGCGCGTGCTCACCACGCGCCATGTGATCATCGCCAGCGGGGCGCGTCCGCGGGTGCCCGACCTTCCAGGGCTTGGCGATATCGAGGTGCTGACCTCGGACAACCTGTGGCAGCTTGAGTCCCTGCCTGGCCGCCTTGTCGTGCTGGGGGGTGGCCCCATCGGCTGTGAGCTGGGGCAGAGCTTTGCCCGGCTGGGAAGCCGGGTGAGCCTGGTCGAGATGGGTAGCCAGCTGCTGCCGAGAGAAGACGTCGATACCGCCACGGCACTGCGTCAACGGCTCGAAACCGAAGGCCTCTCGCTGTGGCTCGACACCCGGGCCGTTCGAGTGGAGGCGGGTGCCGGCCGGGAGGGTGGGCATGCGCTGGTCGTCGAGCACGAGAGTCCGTCAGGGCAGACGCTGACCGAGCGCATCGACTTCGACCGACTCCTGGTGGCGGTGGGACGCGTGGCCAATGTGTCTGGGATGGGACTTGAAGCGCTCGGGGTGGAAGCCCGCAAGGATGGCACCCTGGCAGTGGATGCCACGCTGCAGAGCGTGCTGCCCAATGTCTGGGCCTGCGGCGACGTGGCCGGCCCCTTCCAGTTGACCCATGCCAGTGCCCACCAGGCCTGGCACGCCACGGTCAACGCCCTGTTCGGTGAATTCAAGCGCTTCCGGGTCAGCTACCGGGCGCTGCCGTCGGTCACCTATACCGATCCGGAGGTAGCCAGGGTCGGGCTCAGCGAGAGGGAGTCGAGGGCCCAGGGCATCGAGTTCGAGGTGACCCGCTATGAGCTCTCCGAACTGGATCGGGCCATTACCGAAGGCTTGACGGAAGGCTTCGTCAAGGTGCTCACGGTGCCGGGCAAGGATCGTATCCTGGGGGCGACGGTGGTGGGGCACGGCGCCGGCGAACTGCTGGCGGAATTCACCCTGGCGATGACCCACGGCATCGGGTTGAACAAGCTGCTGGGGACGGTGCATCCCTATCCCACCTGGTCGGAGGCGGCCAAGGCCAGTGCCGGGGTATGGAAGAATGCCCACAAGCCGGAGCGGGTCCTGGGCTGGCTCGAACGCTACTTTGCCTGGCGACGGGGTACGGAGACGCGAACGCCAGCGGCATCAGGACAGGCTGAGGCCGAAACACGGGACATGAGGCGCTGAGATGCTGGATCGCTGGACCATGCCTTTGACCCAGGGACCCTTGAATCGCCTGGCCGCCGGGCTGGCACGTCGCCGGATTCATCCTGACAGGGTGACGCTCTTGGCTTTCCTGATCGGTATGCTGGCGTTACCGCTGCTGATCCTGGAGTGGTATCTGCCGGCGCTGGTGGCCATATTGCTCAATCGGCTGGGGGATGGGCTGGACGGTGCCCTGGCGCGGCTGACTGGACAAGCCAGCGATGCCGGCGGGTTTCTCGATATCGGTCTAGACTTCGTCTTCTACGCCGCCGTGGTGTTGGGATTTGCCCTGGCCGACCCGCAGGCCAATGCGCTGGCGGCGGCTTTTCTACTGTTCGCCTTCATCGGCACCGGCACCTCATTCCTGGCCTTCGCCATCATGGCGACTCACCATGGCCTGGAGCGGCCGAGGTTCCAGCAGAAGGCCTTCTACTACCTGCATGGGTTGACCGAAGGTACGGAAACCATTATCGCCTTCGTTCTCTTCTGCCTTTTTCCGGCGCACTTTGCGCTGCTGGCCACACTCTTTGGCGTGGCGTGCCTGGTGACGACCGCCACGCGGCTATGGGGCGGCTACCATACTCTGGCGGCACTCGGCCAATCACGCGGCCCGGAATGACGAAGGGGCAGCCGTATGGCTGCCCCTTCGATATCTCAGCAGAGCTGAGTGCTATATCAGCCTGCGCTGGCGTGGTCGACTCAGTGCTCGACGCCACCTTCGCCATGCACATGGCCATGCTCGATCTCTTCCTGGCTGGCTTCGCGCACGTCGGCAATCTCGACGTCGAAGTTCAGCTTCTGGCCGGCCAGCGGGTGGTTGCCATCGACGGTGACGGTATCGCCTTCGATCTTGGTCACGGTGACCATCAGCGGGCCGCCCTGGGTCTGGGCCTGGAACTGCATGCCAGGCTCCACGGCCTCGACACCCTGGAAGGCGTCACGCGGCACTTCCTGAACCAGCTGCGGCTGCACTTCGCCATAGCCTTCTTCCGGTGCAACGGTGACATTGAGCTTCTCGCCGCTCTCGCGACCCTCCAGCCCCTTCTCCAGTCCGGGAATGATATTGCCGGCCCCATGGAGATACGTCAGCGGATCGCGGCCTTCAGAGCTGTCCAGCACCTCACCTGCATCATTGGTCAGGGTATAGTGGAACGCGACAACAGAGTTTTGCGCTATCTGCATTGATTAGCCTTTCGGTGAGTGCATGTAGAAACCATGGTAACGTGCCATCCCCAGGCTGTCAGGGGGGCGGGGCAATTTTCAGGTTGTTTCTCACTATCCTGAACGCTATTCACGTCTTTTGGCGTGGTTGCGTGCCCGATGCGCCGAGGCTACCCTAGCGGGATTGCTTTTTTAAGACCCTACCCCAACCGTTACATGGAGCATTTCGCATGACCGAAATCGTGATCTGGCTGATCGCCTTTGTCCTCATCCTGTTCTTCAGTATCAAGCAGTGGGATGCCTCCGTCAGCGCGGGCCTGGACAAGGTACTGCCGCGGATCATCAAGAGCGGTGACGATAACCGCTGGGTCTGGAGCGTGGCGCTTGCGATCCTGGGTGCCACCACCCTGGTGCGCCCGGTCGACATGCTGCTGACGGTGATCGTGATCGCGATCCTGGCACTGATCGCCAAGAAAGTCGTCTGCTGGGCAATGGGTCGGGCCAACTTCCACTGAGCCGAACCGATTGACCGCATGTCGTAAGACAGAAGGCCCGTGGCAAATGCCATGGGCCTTCTGCTTGCGTACCGATGTTCGGGGCCGATGTCGCCATCGGCTCCCGAGCCTTGCCTCGATCAGTAGGGTGCCACGCTGACGTTGGCCCCGCTGCCGATCATGCGCACGCGTTGGCCGGTCTGGAACTGGCGATCGGCCTTTTGCACCACGACGATATTCTGGCCATCGTCACGACGGATCTCCATCTCCCAGGCGCGGACCCGGTTGGCGGACTCCTCAACCGCGGTACCTGCCACGGCACCGCCAAGAGCGCCGGCAACGGTGGCGAGCTGTCGGCCGGAGCCTCCACCTACCTGGCTGCCCAGCAGGCCACCAACCACGGCGCCGCCACCGGTTCCGATGGCCCCGCCCAGGCGGCTGTCTGCCTGAATCTGGACCTGGCGCAGGGCGGTAATGGTACCGAATGTCACGGTCTGGCTGGTCTGTGCCTGGCTGCCACGGTAGACATCGCCGCCCATGGGGGCGGTGTTGGCACAGCCGGCCAGGGTCAACACGCCAAGGGCCAGTACGGGAAGAAGACGCTTCATGAAAAACCTCCTGGGGGGCAGCACGTCGCGGGCTTTCCTGCCCGTTCTCGATACCGCCTTGTTATGGAAACGCTGTTTGCTAACTAGCTTACCCAGTCATAGATCCTTTGACCAGCATGAGCTGTTCTAGTGCTTTGTAGTATAGAGAAGAAGCGGTCAAACAATGTGCAAGTTTGCCTGATGTAATCAAGAGTAGTCGCCATGAAGATAGCTGCTACCCATAAAAAAGGGAGGCACGAGGCCTCCCAAGGGTTCCAGTCTTTCTACCGTTACGCCATGCTCAGCCGAACTGATTCATGGTGTTGTCCTTGCCACCGGCCTTGAGTGCCGCCTCGCCGTGGAAGAACTCCTTGTGGTCGTCACCGATGTTGGAGCCGGCCATGTCCTGGTGCTTGACGGTGGCGATGCCCTCGCGGATCTCGCGACGCTGTACGCCCGCCACGTAGGCCAGCATGCCCTCGTCGCCGAAGTAGCCCTTGGCCAGGTTGTCGGTGGACAGGGCCGCGGTGTGGTAGGTCGGCAGGGTGATCAGGTGGTGGAAGATACCGGCTTCCCGCGCGGCGTCACGCTGGAAGTTGCGGGTCCACTCGTCGGCCAGCTTGCCAAGCTCGGTGTCGTCGTACTCGGCGCTCATCAGGCCGGCACGGTCGTAGGCGGACAGGTCCTTGCCTTCCTTCTCCCAGGCATCGAACACCTGCTGGCGGAAGTTCAGGGTCCAGTTGAAGGAGGGCGAGTTGTTGTAGACCAGCTTGGCATCCGGCACTTCCGCACGGATACGGTTGACCATGGCGGCGATCTGGCCGACGTGGG
>SKVX01000327.1 GCA_007129225.1 Halomonas sp. | reverse complement strand
TGGGCGACCGCACCACGAGAAGCGTGGGCCTGCGCCACAGGTCAGCGCAGCGTGATGTTCTCGTAGTGCCACACCCCCGCAGGGTGCAGGACGTAGCCTTGGAGGTTCACGTTCGTCGCGATGGCCCAGGAGGGCTGCCAGATGTTGATCGCGGGAACGTCTTCAGCGAGGATCCGCTGCGCCTCGTGGTACGCCTCGAGACGCTCCTCGAGCGGCGCGCCCGAGACCGCGATGTCGAGCAAGCGGTCGTACTCGGGGTTGCAGTAGTGGCTCGCGTTGCGCGTGCCGCCGCAACGGAACGCCGTCTGGAGTCCGTTCTCCGCCTCACCCGTACGCATGCCGCCGTCCATCGTCAGGAGACCGAAGTCCGGGGTGCTGTCGGTCCCGTACATCTCGGCGAAACGAGCGATGTTCGGGTAGATCTGCGCGCCCTCGATCAGGTTGATCTCCATGTCGATGCCGAAGTCGCGGAACTGGTTCTGGATCGCCTCGAAGAGCTCGAGCTCACGCGGCATCTTGTTACCGGTCATCATGGGGATCCTCAGTGTCTGGCCGTCACGCTCGAAGATCCCGGCGGCGTTACGTTCCCAGCCCGACTCCTCGAGCAGCTCGGCGGCGGCTTCCGGATCGTACGTGTACGGAACCGCGAGATAACCGATCGAGTCGGGAATGACGAAGCCATGCAACACACTTCCGAACTCGCCGAGGATCGCGTCGACGATCATCTCGTAGTCGATGGCCATCGTGAGCGCGCGGCGGACGTTGATGTCGCCGAGGATGTCGTCGTTGAGGTTGACAAGCCAGCGGATGTAGCGGGGCTCGGGGGCTACCTGCACCTCGACGTTGGGGTTCGCCTCGAGGGTCGGGATGTCTTGGATCGAGAGCTGACTCGTTGCATGCACTTCGCCTCCCTGAAGGGCGAAGGTGCGCGGCCCTGCCTCGGGCATGATGCGGAACTGCAAGCCGCCGACGGCGGGTGCGCCCGCCCAGTAATCCTCGTTCGCCTCGAGGTTGAGTGCCGATCCGCGACTCCACGAGACCATGCGGAAGGGCCCAGTACCGCTCGGGCGGACGCCGAACTCATCACCGATCTCCTCGTAGTGCGCCGTGTCCTGGATGGCGGTGTGGGGGAGCGCCAGGTAGGCGAGCGTCGGTCCGAACGCCCGGTTCAGACGCAGCTCGAAGCTGAACTCGTCGAGCACGACGACCTCTTCGATGTGACCGAGGAAGGCGAGCGGCAGGCCGGGGTCGGACTCATCGGTCATACGGTCGATGTGCGCCTTCACGGCTGCGGCATCGAAAGGGTGCCCCGAGTGGAAGGTCACGTCGTCACGGACCTCGAAGCGGTACGTCAGCTCGTCGGTCTGCTCCCACGAGGTGGCGAGCCAGGGCACGATGTTCATGTCATGGTCGAAGCGTACGAGCGTGTCGTAGATCGCCTGGTTCACGTCGAGCGACGCCGTGGTGGTGTCGGCGTGGAGGTCGAGCGATCCGGGCTCCACCGACAGCGCGAATCTGACGACGTTTCCCTGACCGAGCACGGAACCGGAGAGCGCGATCGCCAGCGCGAGCGTGATGGCGAGACATGCGACGACGGCTGAACGCCGTCCCGTCGTGGATGATTCGTAGGTCTTCATTGGATCCTCCTTGGTGTGCCTAGATCGAATGCCGATCGCGGGTACATGCTCAGTTGGCCATCCAGCCTCCGTCCACCATGAGGTTCTCGCCGGTGATGTACGTCGCTTCGTCGCTCGCCAGGAACAGCGCAGCGTTCGCGACGTCCTGCGAGCGACCGAGGCGCGGCATCGGCGTGCGGAGGTGGGAGTAGCGTAATGAGTCCTCGGAGGCAGCCGGGCCCGGCTTCCCGGTCACGATCTTGCCTGGCGCGACGGCGTTGCACACGATGCCTCGCTTGGCGTAGTCCGACGCGATCTGCCGCGTCATGTACACGACGCCCGCCTTGCTCGTCCCGTACGCGAAGTTGCCGGGGGACGAGATCATGCCGTGTTGCGACGAGATGTTGACGATCCGACCACGGACGTCATCGACGGCATCCTGCGTGAGCATCTGTTGGACGGCCCGCTTGCAACCGAGGTAGACGCCCTTGAGGTTGATCGCCATGACGCGGTCCCAGTCTTCCTCCGTCGTGTCGAGCAGCTCCTGATTGGTGCTGATAGCCGCGTTGTTCACCATCACGTCGAGCGAGCCGTAGCGCTCGACGGCGGAGCTCACGAGGTGGTCGACGTCGGACCACGCGGATACGTCGGCGCCTAGGAAGAACGCCTCCCCACCATCGCGTGCGATCATCTCGCTCGTCGGTTCGCCGCCCTCGCGTGGGTCCTCACGGATATCGGCGAGGACGACGTTCGCCCCATGCCGCGCGAAGGTCGTCGCTATGGCGCGGCCGATTCCTGAAGCGGCTCCCGTCACGACGGCAACCTTCCCCTGCAGACGTCCATTCGTCTTCGTCGTCATCTCATTCCCTCCGAATTACCGTGACCGGAACAGGTCGTCCGCCGGCACGCATCAGTCGCATCAAGATTCCACTAGGCTAGACTGAAACGACGTTTTAGTTTTTGGTGTCGCGAGCGTCGAGTACACAGGCCCGCGGCTCGGCGCCCGTCGGTACCGTTCATGGGGCCCGTGACCCGGGAGGTGAGCCATGGCCGAGGACGAGCGTTATCGCATTCAGGTGCTGAGCCGTGCGTTCAGTGTCCTCGACGCGTTCGACGAGGATCGCCCCCACATGCGCCTCGACGAGTTGCACCGGCGAACGGCGATCCCGAAGCCGACGCTGCTGCGAATCGTCAGGACGCTGGAGCTCGAGCGCTTCCTGGTCCGGGACGATGGCCGCTACACACTCGGGGCACGCATCCTCACCCTGGCACACAACTACCTGGGCAAGACGTCACTACCGCGGCTGGCCGAACCGCACTTCCGTCGACTCGCCCGCACGCACGGCCTCAGCATCAGCCTCGCGGTCCTCGACGAGATCGAAGTCGTCTACCTCGCCGTCGAGAACCCGAAGCTCGAACTCGGGCTGCAGGGTGATCTTGGCAAGCGTCATCCTGCGCATGCGACTGCCGTCGGCAAGGTCCTCCTCGCTGCGCTCGACCACGCCACGCTGCACCACCGCCTCGACGGCCGCACCCTGACCGCACTCACCCCGAACACCCACACCGACCTAGCAGCGCTGCTCGGTGAACTCGATCTGGTGCGCCGGCAGGGTCATGCCGTCGACGACGAGGAGCGGGGCATCGGTATCCGTTGCGTCGCGGTGCCCATCCGAGATGCGGGGGGAAGCGTCATGGCGGCGATGAGCTGTGCAGGACCGACGCCTCGTTGTCCACCTGAGTCCGTGCCGCGCCTCGTGGCGGCGCTCGGGGAGGTCGCGGACGAGATTTCCGCGCAGATCGGCTTCCGGACCGTTCCACTGCCGTGACGTGCGCCGCTCCTCCATGAGCAACACAGGGCACACCAGCGTCGTCAAGGCCAGGATCGCGGTCGCGGGAATCCACGCCGAAGCGAACCCGCGCCATGAGGTCCGTACGACACGAGGCGACTACCGGAGCCTTGCACGCGATGCCTTGCTCGCCCATCCCGACTTCGCTGGGCTCGAATCGCACCACCCGCACCTCGTGGGCGGGCTCCACCTCCGGGCGCCCTCGGGCGGCCCGACGGCTCGCGCCGACTTCGAGACGATGCTCGATGAGCTCTTGAGCACGCTCGCCGGCCTCGGGCGACTCGACGGCCTTCTCCTTGCAACGCATGGGGCACTCGCCGTCGATGACGTCGAGGATGCCGACGGCCAGTGGATCACGGCCGTGCGTGCGCTCGTTGGCGCCCGGTGCCGGATCGTCACCGTGTTCGACCCGCACGGCACGCCGACCGCCCGGTGCCTCTCGGTGCTCGATGGAGCAGTGACGTATCGGACGACACCTCACGTGGATGAGCTCGCTACCAAGCGGCGAGGGCTTGAGCTCATTCGCACCCTCCTCGACGCGCCGGGCCCCACCTACCTCGCGTGGTCCGGCCTGCCGATCCGTGTACCCTCCGAGCGCGCGGCCTCGAGCGTGGAGCCATTACGCTCCGTGTACCCGTGCCTCGAAGCGAACGGAGCGGGCGTGTGGTCGAGCGATGTGTTCATCGGGAACGGCTGGGCGCCGCTTGGACGGCCGACGATGGGGTCATGCGCGGTAGGCAGCGATGAGGACCGAGTCCGAAACCACGCCGAGCGCATCGCGCATCAGCTCTGGACCGGAAGGCGAGGCTTCGACTACACGATTGATCATGGCGACGTCGCGGCGACGCTCGCGCGGGTGGAAGACGTCGAGCGAGGACCGCTCGTGATCGCCGACAGCGGCGACAACCCGGGCGGCGGCGGCACGGGTGATCGTACCGAGCTCCTGCTGGCCCTCGTGCATCGGGAGTGCCCGTCGAGCCTCGTTGCCGGGGTCGTCGCGCCCCGCTTCGTCGCCGCCTGCTGGGCGGCTGACGACGACGCGCTCCTGAAGCCCGACTTCGATGACGGTCAGGATGTCGGCGCCTTCCCTGCGGCCCGGGTGCTTCGGCGCTCGGAAGTATCGACCCTTGCGGGCCGGATCGCCATCGTCCGCATGAACCACGTCACCATCGTGGTCGTCGAGAGGCGCTCGGCACTCCCCGACATCGACGATCTCCGCGCCCTGGGAGTAGATCCGGCCGCGTTTCACGTCGTGGTGGTAAAGGCGGGCTTCATCCCGGAGGCCTACCTCGACGACGGCCGTCAGCCGTGGCTCGCTCTGACCTCGGGTGTCACCGATCACCGTAGCTTGCGGCCGATGCTCGCCGCACCAGACGTTCCGATCCCTCGAACGATGGTGATCCGCAGGCGCTGACGGATCGTCCGAGTCGTGCAGCTAGGCTCCGTACCGCGACGATGCCCGCTCAGCGCTTCGTCATCGCCTCCTTGAACGCCTCCGCGATCTCGAGCCGACTCGCGAACCAGACGCCGGGACGGCCCTGCGCGTAGCGGATGAACTCGTCGACGGCCTTGATCCTTCCGGGACGTCCGGCCATGCGCAGGTGCAGCCCGACGGACATCATCCTGGGCCAGCGCCGGCTCTCCTCGTACAGCACGTCGAAG
>SKVX01000213.1 GCA_007129225.1 Halomonas sp. | reverse complement strand
GCCGTATTTCTTTTTTATCGGCCAAAGCAGCCGGCGCGCCTTGTCGAGGCTGACGTTGTCAGGCCAAGCGTTGATCGGAGCGAAACGCTGGTTGCCGGTGCCGCCGCCGCCCCGGCCATCGGCGAGGCGGTAGGAGCCCGCGGCGTGCCAGGCCATGCGGATCATCAGGCCGCCGTAGTGGCCCCAGTCGGCCGGCCACCACTCCTGGCTGTCGGTCATCAGGGCGTGCATGTCCTTCTTCAGCGCGTCGAAGTCGAGGTTCTTGACGGCTTCACGATAATCGAAGTCCTCGCCCATCGGGTTGGTCTTGCGATCGTGCTGATGAAGGATGTCAAGGTTCAGGGCTTCCGGCCACCAGTCCATGTTCGAACTACCTGCGGCAGTGTTGCCGCCGTGCATTACCGGGCACTTGCCTGTGTTCTGTTGATTGCCCATACCACTCTCCAATCAAGTCTGCGTTGATGGAACGGCCACCCATGAATAAACGATGGCGGTTCGGGGGACATTGAGCCACATCAACCCTCGGGTACCAGGTGGTGAAGGCGGCTCCACATCCGACTACCCTCCAACCTACTCCCCATGAATCCATTAGCACAATGCGAAATCGTCGACCACGTCGATAGCCAAACTTTATAGGGCGGTCGGCCGTGAAGGTGCTACGCCAGCCGGCCCACTCGTCAATGGATCATGCCGGGCAGCCAGGTGGTGATTTCGTGCCGCGTCTGGGGGACGGCCGGGCCATGCAGAACCGAAACGCAACGGGCCCTGATGTCAGGGCCCGTTGCGGTCATTCAGCGCGGTTCATACCAGCTCGCGCTGCTCCTCCTTTGCCTTGCGGCGGTCTCGCATCACGGCGCGGCAGATTACCACCAGCACCACCAGGGTGATGGCGGGCCAGATCAGGACGTAGAAGCCTAAAAGAAATGTCATCTGGGGTTCTCCTGTGCGGCGCCGGTTGTCGGCACCGCGCTGTCATGGGCCGAGTGAGCGATCAGCGCTGGGTGGCCAGATTGGCCGCGGCTGTCTGGCCGCCTGGCGTAACGGGCTCGGGGCGCTGCGTTTCGTAGTCACCCACCTGCTCGCCAATGGTGGCGAAGTCGAAGTCCGGCTGCCGGCTCATCAGGCTCATCACCACGCAGACCAGGGTGCTGGCGCCATAGGCGGTCAGTGAGGCCAGCAGCACGGTGTAGTCGCGGAGGAAATCGGTGGCGAACACCAGCATCGCCACCAGCGCCAGGGCGGCGGCGATGAATCCGGCAATGCGGCCCAGGAAGCCGAACACCATCAGGCCGATAATCACACCGCCGCCGATACTCGCCAGCACCTCGAAGAACAGGTCGCTGCCGCCGCTCATGGGCAGCAACTCGAAGCGGGCCAGGCAGAACAGCACCATGGCGACCAGTACCGAGGTAGTGAAGGCCTGGTTGGTGACCCGGTTCCAGAAGCAGCTGGCGATGACCGGGAAAACGATGGCCCCCCACAGCGCGCCGACGAACACCAGCATCACCAGGATATCCAGCGAGAAGCTGGCAAAGACGATACCCACCGCGGTGGCGATGATCATGGTCAGGCGACCCACCAGCAGCATGCGCTTGGGGTCGGCCTTGCCGCGGGCCAGGTTCTTGCCATAGACGTCGGCCATCAAGATCGCCGACAGCGCCGAGAGGTCGGAGTCGGCGGTGGAGGAGAGCGAGCCGATCACCAGAATGAAGAACAGCGCGATGAACAGCGGCGACAGATAGGTGGAGACCATCTGCGGGATCAGGTTATTCATGTCGCCGCCCATGGGTTCGACCCCCAGGGTCAGCGCCATCAGGCCGATCATGCCCAGTCCGATGACGATGGCGCCGTAGCCGATGGTGGCGGTGATGAAGGTGGGTTTGATGTGGCTCTCGTTGACCGCGAACAGGCGCTGGGAAATGGTCTGGTTGCCGATCGCATAGGCCAGCACGGCGACGAAGAAGGGTGCGCCCTGGTAGAGGATGGCATCCATGGAGAAGAGGTTGGTCTGCTCGGCGGTCAGGTTACCCAAGCCGGCGACCAACTCGCTGGGGCCGCCCATGGCGAAGAACACCGCGGGAATGATCACGATGGCAATCGCCATCAGTGCCACAAGTTGGGCGAAGTCGGTCATCACCGAGGCACGGAAGCCCGACCACAGCGTATAGAGCAGTACGCCGAAGCCGGCAATGATCACCCCGGCCTGGAAGGAGAGCGGAGAGAGCACCGAGACCAGCGCGCCGGCGGCGGTGAAGTTGACCATCAGGCTGATGACGCTGCCCAGCACGTTGGAGAGCGCCAGGATAAGCTGGCTGGAAGAGCCGTGTCGGGCGTGGATCAGCTCGCCCAGGGTGTGGGCATTGGGGGCGAGCTTGCGGAAGCGCCGGCCGAAGGGGTAGATGAACAGGATCATCAGTGCCCCCCAGAGCCCGTAGTGGATGGGACCCGAGACGCCATAGGTATAGCCCGAGGTGGCGGCGGCGTAGAAAGAGGCGGCCCAGATCCAGGTGGCAGTCATGCTGGCCGCGCCCATGCCGAAGCCCACGCGGTGGTTGGAGACCATGAAGGCGTCGGCGTCTTCGTTCTTCTTGCGGATGCCGAGCGTCATCAGGTAGGTGCCGCCGTAGAAGGCGAAGAGCAGCAGCAGGACGGTCGGGATCGAGAATTGGTAGAGCGATTCACTGTTCAAGGGCAGTCCCCGGTAGATGGAACGGACACGCCCGTGCAGGTCGACATGCCGGGCGGTGGCAGAAGCTGGGGCATGCCGTGGCCGTAAGGCGGCCAGCGCGACCTAGTGTCCGCGGGACTCGCGAGCACGGGGCGCTGTGCGGCCTCGGTGAGCTATCGTGAGCTGTCTTGAGCTATGGGGCGGGCACGGCAATGCAACGCGTTTAACAGCGTTATCCCAGATTGGTGAGGCTGGGCGGCGGGCGGCGCGGCATGCACAGGCCCTCATCGGCATAGTGAGGCGACATGGATATCTTCTCTATCGAATGGCGTCGGGCAGTCGAAATGCCGACGATCCAGTCTGCGCTCGGGCAAGACCAGGGTGTCCCGTAGCGGGACTGTCAGGGATCTGGTATCGGCGTTCTTGCCTGATCCAGGGGTCGCCTACCCTACGGCCCCTTCATGAAAAAGTCCAATCGGTGTCGAATCGGCGGGGAATGGCGCCGAGCTGCGCCGAATCCCCACACCTTCTCTGCCATGCGGGATGTGGGGCTTCGGCTCTGGATCGGGCTCAGTTGATCATTCCCGGCAGCCAGGTGGCGATGGCCGGGAAGGCGATCAGCAGCGCTACCAACAGCATCGAGCAGAGGATATAGGGAATCGCCGCGGCGTAGATCTCGCGCATGGTGGTGCCCTTGGGCGCCACCCCCTTCATCACGAACAGCAGCAGCCCAAGCGGTGGCGTCGAGAAGCTGATCTCCAGCGCCAGCAGCACGATGATGCCGAACCAGATTGGGTCGAAGCCCAGCACCTGGGCCAGCGGGAAGAAGAACGGTACCGTCAGCATCATGATGGAGATCTGCTCCATGAAGGTGCCGAGTACCAGCAGCACGGCGAACATCGCCAGCAGCATCAGGACGGGCGCCAGGTCGAAGCTGGTGGCCCACTGGATCAGGCCGCTGGAGGCGCCGGAGAAGGCCAGCAGCTGGCTGAAGGTGGCGGAGCCGAACACGATCAGGTAGGCCATCAACGTGACCTTCAGCGCTCCGGTGACCGACTGCTTGAACGCCTTCCAGGTCATGCAGCGAAAGACGAAGGCCAGCACCATGGCGCCCAGGGCCCCGAACGCCGCGGCCTCGGAAGGGGTGGCGAAGCCCATCAGCATCAGCGCCACGATCAGCACCATGACGCTGATCATCGGCAGGATGTCGGTGAGGATCAGCATCAGCTTCTGCTTGAGGGGGACCGGCGCCAGCTCGTAGTTCGGGGCCGCCGAGGGGTCGATGCGGGTATGGACCCAGATGGTGGCGATATAGAGGCAGGCGAGCACCAGGCCCGGCAGGATACCCGCGATCAGCAGGGCGCCGATGTCGATCTTGGCCAGGGTGGCGAGCAGTACCGCCAGCGCCGAGGGTGGAATGATGATGGCCAGTCCGCCGGTGCCCAGGATCGGGCCGATGGCCATGTGCTTTTTGTAGCCGCGGCGCTCCATCTCGGGCACCAGCAGCGAGCCCATCAGCGCCGTGGACCCCATGGAGGAGCCGCTGAGGGTGGAGAAACCGGTACCCCCCACCACGGTGACGTAGGAGAGCCGGCCGGGGACCTTGCCCATCAGCTGGTCGATGGCATTGAACATCTTCATGCCCATGCCGGTGCGAAAGAACAGCTCCCCCATCAGCAGGAACAGCGGGATCGGCACCAGGCTGAAGCTCGACAGGGCGCCGAAGCCGTTGTTGAGCATCTGGATGATGCCGTTCTGCCCGCCCATGAAGTACCAGGCGCCGATGACGTTGGCGGCCAGGAACGCCAGTGCAATGGGCGTGCCGATGGCCATGAAACCGAGGATCAGGGCCAGGAGAAAGGCCAGGGCCAGATACCATTCCATTATTCTTTTATCCCCGCTTCGCCGCTGTGAAGTATGTCTCGACCCACCACGAAGCGGGCGAATTCGATGGCCATCAGAGAGAAACACACCGGGTAGGCGATGGTGAGGATCCACTTGGGTACGAAGAAGGCGCGAACATCGTAGTCGCTGCGCTGAATGTTGAGCATCACCAGGTCATAGCCCTTCCAGGCCAGGATCACGCAGACCGTGACGCAGAGCAGGGCGACCAGCCGGCTCAGCACCTGAAGGGCGAGCGGTGGCAGGATCGATGTGAGCAGTTCGATGTGCACGTGTCCCTTGTGCCTGACCAGCCAGGGCGCACCCAGCAGCGTCAGGTAGAACATGGCGTACTCGGTGGAGAGGAAGAACCAGGCCGAGGGCTGCAGGCCCAGGTTGCGGATCACCACGGAGAGCACGATGGCCACCATCAGCCATACCAGCATGGTGGCCGCCAGCAGGGCCATGCCGTTGAGCAGTAGCAGGTAGGCGCGAGTTGCGTATCGCATAGCGTCATCCAGGGCCCGGCAGCTAGCCGAGGGGGAACGGAAAGATGAACCGGCCGCCAGGCGGCCGGTTC
>SKVX01000279.1 GCA_007129225.1 Halomonas sp. | reverse complement strand
GAACTATGCCAGCCCTCGTGTGCTGGAAGCCCAGGGCAGCCAGCTCACCAACAAGTATGCGGAAGGCTACCCCGGCAAGCGCTATTACGGCGGCTGTGAATACGTGGATATCGTCGAGCAGTTGGCCATCGACTACGCCAAGCAGTTGTTCGATGCCAGCTACGCCAACGTACAGCCCCACTCCGGATCCCAGGCCAACAGTGCCGTTTTCCAGGCGCTGGTCAAGCCCGGTGACACGGTACTCGGCATGAGCCTCGACGCCGGCGGCCACCTGACCCACGGTGCCAAGCCCAACTTCTCCGGCAAGCACTACAACGCCGTGCAGTACGGCATCGACGAGAGCGGTCGCATCGACTACGAGGAAGTGGCGAAGCTTGCCCGCGAGCACCAGCCGAAGATGATCATCGCCGGCTTCTCCGCCTACTCCCAGATCATCGACTGGGCCAAGTTCCGCGAGATTGCCGACGAGGTGGGTGCCTACCTGCTGGTCGATATGGCCCATGTGGCCGGCCTGGTCGCCGCCGGTGTCTACCCGACCCCGCTGCCCCACGCCCACGTGGTCACCACCACCACCCACAAGACCCTTCGTGGCCCTCGCGGCGGCTTGATCCTCTCCAGCGAGGGCGACGCCGACATCGAGAAGAAACTGCAGTCCGCTGTCTTCCCGGGCGGCCAGGGTGGCCCGCTGGAGCACGTCATCGCCGCCAAGGCGATCTGCTTCAAGGAGGCCATGGAGCCCGAGTTCAAGACCTACCAGCAGCAAGTGGTCAAAAATGCCCAGGCCATGGCCGGTGTCTTCATCGAGCGTGGCTATGACATCGTCTCCGGCGGTACCGAAGACCATCTCTTCCTGCTCTCGCTGATCAAGCAGGGCCTGACCGGCAAGGATGCGGACGCCGCCCTGGGGCGCGCCCACATCACCGTCAACAAGAATGCCGTACCCGGCGACCCCCAGAGCCCCTTCGTCACCTCCGGCCTGCGCATCGGCACCCCGGCGGTGACCACGCGTGGCTTCGGTGAAGCGGAGTGCAGCGAGCTGGCCGGCTGGATCTGCGATATTCTCGACGCCATGGCCAAGGGTGACGACACCGCCGCCCTGGAAGCCGAGGTGAAGGGCAAGGTAGAGGGCGTCTGTGCCCGCTTCCCCGTCTACCGCTGAGCCCAAATGACCCGGCGCTAGCCTTGGCAGCGCCAGTGAATCGACCAGCCGAACCGACCAGCCCCATTCTGGATGCCCCAGGATGGGGCTTTTCTTGCACTGATGATGTGCGCGCGTTAGGTGCGCGTGGCGCCGCGTCGTAGTCGAAACGGCAACGCTGCACCACTTGGCCTCGGTCTGGGCTTACCTTGGCGGGCTTTGGGCTGAATTGGCACGCCTTATGCAAAGTGCTTCACACGCGGAATACGTTCCTCTCATCCCGATCGCGCTGGAGCCACCATGACGATGAAGCCGCTTCTTCTGGACCCTGCCTTGCAGCCGCGCCTGGTCTTCACCGACCTCGACGGCTCCTTGCTCGACCATGACAGCTATCAGTGGCAGCAGGCCAAGCCTTGGCTGAAGCGGCTCAAGACCCTGGGGGTGCCGGTCATACCGGTTAGCTGTCGTACCCGCGCAGAGCTGCTGCCACTGCGCGAACGGCTGGGTCTCGGCGATACGCCCTTCATTGCCGAGAATGGCAGTGTGGTCGGCCTGCCCCCGGCCTGGCGGCATGCCCATCTGGAGCGTGATGCCTGCGAATCGGAGGGTGTCGCCATGCGCAATCTGGGACTGGATATCGCCTTCATTCGCAAGCGTCTCAGCGTGTGGCGTGAACGGCTTGGCGTCGCATTCAGGACCATGGGCGAGATGACTCTCGAGGAGGTCATGGCGCTGACCGGGCTGGAGGCGGACGAGGCTCGGTTGGCTCGGATGCGACAGGGTAGCGAACCCCTGGTATGGCAGAGTGATGCCTCGTCGCTGGCCTCCTTCCGCGAGGCGCTGCAGGGCGATGGCCTGAACCTGGTCCAGGGGCGACGCTTCTGGCACGTTACCGGCGGCCTCGACAAGGGTGGGGCCTTGACCTGGCTGGTGGATCGCTTCAAGTCACTGCGGGGGTGTGAGCCGCTGACACTGGGGCTTGGCGATGGTCCCAACGATCAGTCGCTGCTGGAAGCGGTGGATCAGGCGGTAGTGATTCGAGGCGGCGGGGTATCGACCTTGGCCCCGCGTCAGTCGACGCTCTATCGCAGCCAGGCGGCAGGAACCCAGGGCTGGGTCGAAGGCATCGCCTATTGGTGGGGAGAAGAGTCCCCCATGACGCCGAAGGGGGCGGTGCACTCCTGATAAGGGCTGGACCGCTGGGACGCGGCATCATTCCACAACCGACCACTCGATCTTGCCTCGCTTGTCCGGCGTGATCCACGCCAGGCGCGCTGCCTTCCGGTATGCTGGAAGGAAGAAGCCCGCAAACGCGCAAGGATCGAGATTTCATGTCGACATTGACCTTTTTGGGTGCCGTGGGAGAAGTCACCGGCTCACGCTATCTTCTCGAAGTGGATGGCAACGACCAGTCCCACAAACTGTTATTGGAGTGTGGTCTTCATCAGGGCGGGGCAGAGGCCGACGAGGCCAACGCCAAGCCGTTCGGCAAGCTGGCACGGGAGCTCGAAGGGGTGGTGATCTCCCACGGCCACCTGGATCACTCGGGGCTGCTGCCCAAGCTGGTGCGCGAAGGCTACAGCGGCCCCATTCACTGTACCCGCGGTACCCGCGACCTGCTGGAGATCATGTTGCAGGATGCCGCCTTCATCATGGCCAAGGATGTGGATTGGGAGAACAAGTGGCGCAAGCGCAACGACAAGCCGCTGGTCGAGCCACTCTACGACCTGGATGACGTGGAGCGAACCCTGGCACTCTGCAAGACCTACCGTTATGGCCAGCCGGTGCCCTTGCCCGGCGGGACGACCCTGGTGTTCCGCGATGCCGGCCATATCCTCGGCTCGGCCATCGTCGAGCTATCGGTGCCCTCCGGGGGCCAAACCAAGCGCCTGGTGTTCTCCGGTGACCTGGGCAACCCCAGCTCGGTGCTGATGAAGGATCCGGAGAAGCTCTACGACGCAGACCTGGTGTTGATGGAGAGCACCTATGGGGACCGCGACCATCGGCCGTTGGAGGAGACCCTGGAGGAGTTTGCCCAGGTGCTCGAAAAGGCCCACGCCGCTGGTGGCAACGTGCTGATTCCCGCCTTTTCCGTGGGGCGCACCCAGGAGATCCTCTACCACCTCAGCGTGCTCTATCACAAGGGTCGGTTGCGTCAGCAAATGGTGTTCCTCGACAGCCCCATGGCGATCAAGGTCACTGAGCTCTACCATCGGGCGCGCAAGGCGCTGGATGCCGAGGACCTCAAGGTGCTCAACATCGCCGCCAGCGGTGACACCAGCCAGTATCTGCCGATCTTGCGCATGACTCGCACGGTTGAGGAGTCCATGGCGATCAATCGCATCCACGGGGGAGCGATCATCATCGCCGGTGCCGGCATGTGCAATGGCGGTCGCATCATTCACCACTTCCGCTACAACCTGGAGAAACCCAGTACGCGGCTGGTGATCGTAGGGTTCCAGGCCGCGGGGACTCTCGGTCGCCAGCTCGTCGATGGGGCCGAGAGGGTGCGCGTGCTGGGCCAGGATTTGGCCGTCAAGGCGAAGGTCCACACCATTGGTGGCTTCTCTGCCCACGCCGGCCAGACTCAGTTGATCGGTTGGGCGGGTGCCTTCCGCAACAAACCGCGTATATACCTGGTCCACGGCGAGCCGGGTGCCCAGCAGATGCTCAAGGCCGCCCTGGCCGACAGTGGTATCGAGTCCGAGATACCTGCTTACAGAGACCGTATCGAGCTGTAAGACACGGTGGGGGACCGCGACAACCTGCCGTCTTGTCGGCGGCTGACCGCTCGCACACCCTGCGATCAGTAAGAAGCCGGCAGAGGAGGGCAGGCCATGGGGGTGATTCAGGCGCTGACGCGGAACCTGGTGGTGGCTATCCCCGTAGCCATGCTGCTGGGACTGGCCTTTGGGGCCCTGGCGCCGGTGGGTTGGCTGGGTGTGTGGGTGATTCCGCTGACCCTGCTGATGATCTACCCGATGATGGTCAACTTGAAGCTGCGCCAACTGCTGGAGGGAGGGGATGGCCGTACCCAGGGCCTGGCGCAACTGATCAACTTCGCTGTGATCCCCTTCATCGCCTTCGGCCTGGGGCTGTGGTGGTTCGGCGATCGTCCCTATCTCGCTCTGGGTCTGCTGCTGGCCGCCCTGTTGCCCACCAGCGGCATGACCATTTCCTGGACGGGCTTCGCCAGGGGCAACCTGCCGGCAGCGGTCAAGATGACGGTGCTGGGGTTAATCCTCGGTTCGCTGGCCACGCCGCTCTACGTGAAGTGGCTGATGGGTGAGAGCATCCCGGTGGACCTGCTGACGGTTTTTCGCCAGATCATTCTGGTGGTGGGCCTGCCGATGCTGGCCGGCCAGCTGACTCGTTATTTTCTTATTCAGCGCCACGGCCTGGCCGGCTTCCAGAAGGCTTGGGCGCCACGATTCCCCCCGTTCTCCACTCTGGGAGTGCTGGGCATCGTCTTCGTGGCGATGGCGCTGAAGGCGGATGACTTGCTGGCAAGTCCCGGGTTGCTGCTGGATATCGCCGTGCCGCTGCTGCTGCTCTACGCCATCAACTACCTGCTCAGCACACTGGTGGCCAGGGCCTGGCTCAGCCGCGGCGACGGTATCGCCCTGGTCTACGGCACGGTGATGCGTAACCTGTCCATTGCCCTTGCGCTGGCCATGAACGCCTTCGGTGAGGCGGGTGCGGAGGCCTCGCTGCTGATCGCCCTGGCCTACATCGTCCAGGTGCAGTCGGCGGCCTGGTACGTGCGCCTCACCGACCGGCTATTCGGCCCGCCTTCCGAGGAGGCGGTCTGAGTGGCCGCTTTGTCATTCGTCGGCGCCAGCGACCTGGAGCCTTGCCACCACTTTGTCGTGGCCACCTTCGTGCGCCCAATGCAGTGGAGTAGTGCCATCGTCGGCAAGGTGGTTTGGGTTCGCACCGTGATTCAGCAGCAGTTCGACCAGCGCCAGGCGGCCACTCCCGGCGGCCCAGGTCAGGCTTGATCATCCAGCCTCGTCATCCTCGACATCAATCCGGGCACTGGCCTCCAGCAAAGTACAACTTGTTGTACCGTAAGCTTGCCCTTGTCTATTAAAAATTGATTTGTATCAAGGTGCGTCGACTTGTCCCATGCGGATTGTCCCATAGTAGACTAGGCTTCTCTGACTGCGGCAATAGTTATTTGCTTAGAGTAACGGGTTATTAAAAAGGCCTTCCCGGCCACAGACAAGTGCACTGAATCACACTAGCCATTAATCACTGCAGATAAGAGGTAATCCAATGAGCATCAAGACAACCCTGACCCTGGCAGCTGCAGCTGCCGCCATCGGCCTCTCCGGAGTGGCCCTGGCCGATAGCCATGGTGACGACCATGCCTACGCCGACAAGGCTCTGTTCATCGTGACCAGCGACTCCCTGGAGACTCAGGGCATGGCGATGATCCTGGCCAACGCCATGCGCGAGCAGGGCACCACCCCGCACATTCTGCTCTGCGACGCCGCCGGCGACCTGGCGGTGGAGGGCTATAGCAGCGAGGGCATCAACACCCCGCCTGGGCACCCCATGGAGCAGATCACCCCGGAAGGCCTGCTGCAGATGATGATGGGCGAAGGAGCAGGTGTGGATGTCTGCGCCATCTATCTGCCCAACAGCGACCATGGTGAAGATGACCTGCGTGAGGGCGTGGGTGTTGCCGCTCCCGGCCCCATGGCCGAGATGATGCGCGACCCGAAGATTCCTGTTTACAGCTTCTGAATCCACTCGCCCCTGATGTGGATGTCGGCTGCCTATGGGAGTCGGTGCGCTGCTATCAGGGGTTGAAGGAGAGTCACCATGGACATGAAAAGCAACGTGGGCGGTGCCGACAAGATCGCTCGCATCGTCATCGGCGCACTGCTGATAGTTTTGGCATTAGCCGGCGTCATCGGCGCCTGGGGCTGGGTTGGTGTGCTGCCGCTGGCCACCGGGCTGTTCAACTTCTGTCCGGCCTACCGGCTCCTGGGCATCAATACCTGCAAGCTGAGGAAGTAGATCTGAGCAGGGCAACTGCCCGCCTGGAAGATGGCGCTATCGCTCCTTGGCGGTGGCGCCATTTCTTTTTCCGCTTGGTGTTTAGCTTTTCTATCGTGACCATCGTCAAGTTCAATTGGTCATCATATCTCCAAAACGAATAATATTATAACCGAAATAAGGGTGAGGCTTTCTCACCCCCCACCCCTGAAGGAGAACGATGATGGAAACTCAGACTCAGCAGCCTGCCATGCCCCAGCTCAATCGTCCTGCACCGGACTTCACTGCCAAGACGACCCATGGCGAGAAGTCCCTTGCCGATTACAAGGGCAAGTGGTTGGTATTATTCGCCCACCCCTCTGACTTTACGCCGGTGTGCACCACCGAGTTCTCGGCCTTCGCTACCCGGGCCGATCAGTTCAAGGAGCTCAACACCGAACTGCTGGGCCTGTCCATCGACAGCATCCATGCCCACATCGCCTGGACTCGTAGCATCAAGCAGAATTTCGGTGTCGAGATTCCCTTCCCGATCATCGCCGACCTGAGCATGAAGGTGGCCAATGCCTACGGCATGATCCAGCCTGGCGCCAGCGATACTGCCGCAGTGCGCGCCACCTTCGTGATCGACCCGGAGGGTGTGCTGCGGGCCATGCTCTACTATCCGATGACAAACGGACGCTCGGTCGACGAGATCCTGCGCCTGGTCAAATCCCTGCAGACCAGCGATGAACACGGCGTAGCCACTCCCGAGGCGTGGCAGCCGGGTGAGGCCGTCATCGTGCCGCCGCCGCACACCGATGCCGACGCCGAGGCACGCAAGGACCAGGGGTATGAGTACACCGACTGGTACTTCTGCAAGAAGACCCTGTAAACCCAGCACCATTCGGCCCCGGCTGTCGGCCGGGGCCATCTGGCCAAAAGCGACGAGCTCGACGTAAGGAGGCCGATATGAAAACCTTTTCCCTTTCCCACAGTGCCGGTGCCGGCAGCCCCGACGTGGCAGGCTTCTTCGACCCGCGCACCTTTAGTGTCCAGTACGTTGTTAGCGACCCTGCGACCGGAAAGTGCGCCATTATCGACCCGGTGTACGACTTCGACGAGAAGTCCGGCGCCACTGCCAGCCATCATGCCGATGAACTGCTCGCCTACGTGGAACAGCAGGGTTTCGAGGTGCAGTGGGTCCTGGATACCCACCCCCACGCGGATCATTTTTCCGCAGCGCGATATTTGAAGGCAAAGACCGGGGCGCCCACTGCCATCGGCGAGAAGGTGATCGAAGTCCAGAAGCTGTGGAAAAAGATCTATCACTGGCCTGATTTTCCTGCCGACGGCTCCCAGTGGGATCGTCTGTTCGCCGACGGCGACACTTTCCGCATCGGTGAGCTGGAGGGGCGGGTGATGTTTTCGCCGGGCCACACACTAGCTTCCATCACCTATGTGATAGGCGATGCCGCGTTCATTCACGACACGATCTTCCAGCCGGACTTCGGGACGGCACGTGCCGACTTTCCCGGCGGGGACGCTCACCAGCTCTGGCGCTCCATCCAGGCGATCCTGGCGCTGCCAAATGACACCCGCCTGTTCACCGGCCATGACTACATGCCGGATGGGCGCGAGCCTGAATGGGAGAGCAGCGTGCGCGAGCAGCGCAACCACAACCCCCATCTGGCAGGCGTTGCCGAGGTGGACTATGTCGCAATGCGTGACCGGCGCGACAGCGAGCTGCCGATGCCCAAGTTGATCCTGCACTCCCTGCAGATCAACACCCGGGGCGGACAGTTACCCGAGCCCGAGGCCAACGGCAGGCGCTACCTGAAGATTCCGCTGGATGCCCTGGAGTGCGCCGCCTGGGAATGAGGCGCTGATTGGAAGGTGTGATATATCAAATTAATCTATTCTTAGAACTTGTTTTCGTCTATACTGGTTCCATATTCGGAAGCAACGACACCAACGGAGGCCGCTTCCCATGTCCAAGACGAACGCGTCCCGGCCCATCGTGACCCACTTCTTCGATGAGCCCACCAACACCTTCAGCTATGTGGTGCAGGATCCCGAGAGCCAAGCCTGTGCGATTCTCGACTCGGTACTCGACTTCGACTACGCCGCCGGGCGCACCGATGTTCGCTCCGCCGAAGAGATCATCGCCTTCGTGCGCGACAACGACCTGCAGGTCGAGTGGATCCTCGAGACCCATGTCCACGCCGATCACCTCTCCGCGGCGCCCTACCTACACGAGCGGTTGGGTGGCAAGACCGGCATCGGCGCCAACATCACCGTCGTTCAGGATGTCTTCGGCAAGGCCTTCAATGCCGGCACCGAGTTCGCTCGCGACGGTAGTCAGTTTGACCGCCTTTTCGAGGAGGGCGACACCTTCGCCATCGGCAACCTGGAAGGTCGCGTGTTGCACACGCCCGGCCACACACCGGCCTGCCTGACCTACGTGATCGGCGATGCCGCCTTCGTCGGCGACACGCTGTTCATGCCCGACTACGGCACCGCACGCTGCGATTTCCCGGGCGGTGATGCGCGCACCCTCTATCGCTCCATCCAGAAGGTGCTGGCCCTGCCGGGCGAGACCCGCATCTTCCTGTGCCATGACTACAAGGCGCCGGACCGGGAGGAGTACCAGCACGAGACCAGCGTAGCCGAGCAGCTCGCGCACAACGTGCACGTGCACGAGGGCATCAGCGAGGAGGAGTTCGTCAGGATGCGAACCGAGCGCGACGCCACCCTGGACATGCCGCGGCTGATCCTGCCCTCGGTGCAGGTGAACATGCGCGCCGGCCACATGCCGCCGGCCGAGGACAACGGCCAGGTCTACCTCAAGGTACCGATCAACAAGTTCTGAGGCTCAGCTTCCAGGAGAGTGCCCATGCAGATTCATCAGCTTGAAACCGGCTTCGCCATTACTGACGCCGTGACCCCGGCCGACCTCGACGAGGTCGCCCGTCGGGGCTTTCGCGCGGTGATCTGCAACCGCCGACCGGGAGAGGCCGACGACCATCCGGATGACCGGGCGCTGAGCGAGAGGGCCGCCGAGCTGGGTCTCGAGTGGCGCTGTATCCCGGTCACCCCGGGTGAGTATGGCGAGGCCGACATCGAAGCCTTCGGCGAGGCGCTGGAGAGCTTGCCTTCGCCCATCCTGGCCTTCTGCAAGACCGGCAAGCGTGCCATTCACCTCTGGGCCCATGCCCGCAGCCAGGAGGAGAGCTGCGATATTCCCGCGCTGCTGTCTGCGGCGCGCGCCGCGGGCCATGACCTGGAGGAGCGACGTTCGCTGCTTGAAGCTGCCGGGAAACGCTGAGCGATGAACCCCAAGCGCTACCTGCCCATCCTGCAGTGGCTGCCCGGTTATGGTCGCGCCACACTGGGGAGCGACCTGTTGGCGGCGGTGATCGTCACCATCATGCTGATCCCGCAGTCGCTGGCCTATGCCATGCTGGCCGGGCTGCCGCCGGAGGTGGGGCTCTACGCCAGCATTGCGCCGCTGGTGGTCTATGCGATCTTCGGAACTAGCCGCACCCTGGCGGTTGGGCCGGTGGCGGTGGTCTCGCTGATGACCGCGGCCGCGGTGGGGCAGGTGGCGCCCCAAGGCACGCCGGAGTATCTCGGCGCCGCCCTGGTGCTGGCGCTGATGTCGGGCTTGATCCTGACGTTGATGGGGGTGGCCCGGCTGGGTTTCCTGGCCAACTTTCTCAGCCACCCGGTGATATCGGGTTTTATCACCGCCACCGGCCTGATCATCGCGGCCGGCCAGCTCAAGCACGTGCTGGGGGTGGAGGCCGCCGGCCACAATCTGCTGGAGCTTGGAGCGAGCCTGGCCACCAGCCTGGGTGGGGTGAATGCGCCGACCCTGGCGATCGGTGTCGGGGTGCTGGCCTTTCTCTACGCCGCACGGCGCTGGCTCAAGGGCGGGCTGGTCAAGCTCGGCGTGCCGGCACGGCCGGCGGATATGCTGACCAAGGCCGCGCCGATTCTCGCCGTGGCGGTGACCACGCTGGCCACCTGGTGGCTGGGGCTGGATGAACTCGGCGTCGCCGTGGTGGGAGAGGTGCCGGCGGGCCTGCCACCGCTGACCCTGCCCGGCTTCGACAGCGGGCTGTGGAGCCAGCTCTTCGTGGCGGCCCTGCTGATCAGCGTCATCGGCTTCGTCGAGTCGGTGTCGGTGGGCCAGACTCTCGCCGCCAAGCGCCGCCAACGCATCGACCCGGACCAGGAACTGGTAGGGCTTGGCACGTCTAACATTGCCGCGTCGTTCACCGGCGGCATGCCGGTCACCGGTGGCTTCGCTCGCTCGGTGGTCAATTTCGATGCCGGCGCGGAGACACCGGCGGCGGGAGCCTTCACCGCTGTGGGTATTGCCGCCGCGGCGCTGCTGTTGACCCCGCTGATCGCCTACCTGCCCATCGCCACCCTGGCTGCCACCATCATCGTGGCGGTGCTGTCCCTGGTGGACATCGCTGCCATCAAGCGCACCTGGGCCTATTCACGCTGCGATGCCGCGGCCATGCTGGTCACCATCCTGATCACATTGGGGCATGGGGTCGAGAGCGGCATCCTGGCCGGGGTGACCCTGTCGCTGGCGCTGCATCTCTATTACACCAGCCGACCCCACAGTGCGGTGGTGGGGCGGGTGCCGGGCACCGAGCACTTCCGTAACGTGCAGCGTCATGCGGTGGAGACCGACGAGCGGCTGGCCATCCTGCGTGTCGACGAGAGCCTCTATTTCGCCAACGCCCGCTACCTGGAAGATACCGTGATGGCGCTGGCGGCGCGGCAGCCGGGTATTCAGCATATCGTGCTGGCCTGCCAGGCAGTCAATGTCATCGATGCCTCGGCGCTGGAGAGCCTCGAGGTCATCAACGCCCGGCTGAAGGATGCCGGCGTGACGCTGCATCTCGCAGAGGTCAAGGGGCCGGTGATGGACCGCCTGTACAACACCGATTTCTGTCGTGAACTGACCGGCCAGGTGTATCTGAGCACCTTTGACGCCTGGCAAACGCTACACGGTGACGGAGGAGAGCGGGGGACCGTTTGCGGCAAGTCGGCTGATCGACCCGCATCGGCCTGAGGCGCTTGTTTCTGAATTGAAGTACCACTCTGGAGGATATCTACGTGGATTGGATCGCAAGTCTGCAAGGGCTTATTGGCGGGGTCATGATCGGTCTCTCGGCCGTATGGCTGATGGCAACACTTGGCCGTATCGCAGGTATCAGCGGTATCGTCGGCAGCCTGGTGACAACGCTGCCCAAGGGAGACAGCGCCTGGCGTGTGGCCTTTGTTCTGGGCCTGGTCAGCGGGCCCCTGCTGCTCATGCTGCTGGGCGGCGGCCTGGGCAACGTGGCCGATGCCCCTGGCGAAGTCGTCGGCCAGCCCGCGGGTGGGGTGGGGCTGATGCTGGTCGCAGGACTCCTGGTCGGCGTGGGCACCGGCCTGGGCAGCGGCTGCACCAGCGGTCACGGTGTCTGCGGGCTGGCGCGTCTGTCACCGCGATCGCTGGTGGCCACGCTGACCTTCCTGGCATGCGCCATCGTTACCGTCTATATCGTGCGGCACGTGATCGGAGGTGGAGCATGAAGACGCTGATGGGTTATATCGCCGGGCTGATTTTCGGCCTGGGCCTGGCGCTCGCCGGTATGACCGACCCCGCGCGTGTGCTCGGTTTTCTGGACATTTTCGGCGCCTGGGACCCGACGCTGATGTTCGTGCTCGGGGGCGCCGTGGTGACCACCTTCATTGGCTACCGGTTCGTTTTCCGCCAAGAGCAGCCGATGATTGGCGAGACCTTCCAGCTGCCCACCCGCCAGGACCTCGACGCCCGGCTGATTGGTGGTTCCGCCCTGTTCGGCATCGGCTGGGGGCTTTCCGGATACTGTCCCGGTCCGGCCATTGCGTCCATCGCCGGGTTGACGGCCCCGTTGTTTGCCATGCTGCTAGCCATGGTCGCCGGTTGGTTCCTGGCACGGGCGATACCTGCCAGGCCCTGACGCTACCCCCTATGCAGGTATATCCCCCACCGGCCATGCCGGCGGGGGATTTTGTCGTTGTATAACCTTTACGTGTTCTTAATGGCCGAGTGGCAAGATGTCGTACACAACAAGGATTCCCTGACATGCACGTTCTGCTAATCGAGGATGACCTCCTCGTTGCTTCCGGTATTCAGGCTGGCCTCGCTGTCTATGACTTCGTGGTGGACCCGGTGGCGACGCTGACGGCGGCGCGGTCGGCGATGGCGTCCGTGTCGAGTGACGTGGTGATCCTCGATCGTGGCCTGCCCGATGGTGACGGCCTATCCCTCCTTGAGGAGTGGCGTGAAGCCGGTATCGATGTGCCGGTGCTGATACTGACCGCCCGAGACGACGTGTCGGACCGCATTGCAGGGCTGCAGGGTGGAGCCGATGACTACCTGATCAAGCCTTTCGACCTGGATGAGCTGGTGGCCCGCCTCCATGCATTGCTGCGGCGCGCTGCCGGGCGATCACGCGACAAGGTCATGCACGGCTCATTATGCGTCGATCCCGTTTCCCGGGAAGTGACCATGGAAGGACAGTTGGTCGTCCTGTCACGCCGTGAACTGGTGCTTCTGGAGTCGTTCCTTAAGGCGCCACGCAGCGTGCTCTCCATCGGTCAGCTAAAAGACAGCCTGTATGGCATGCATGATGAGGTGGAGAGCAATGCGCTCAACGTGCATATTCATCACCTGCGCCGCAAGCTGGGGAGAGACGTGATAGAGACCGTTCGTGGCCTAGGCTACCGGCTTGGCAAGCCGGATGCGGTCGGCCGCTTTTCTCGACGCGGCCAGTCTCGGTGAGCCTGCGCACCCGCCTCCTGCTTACCCTGGGGCTGACCCTGGCCCTGCTCTGGGGAAGTGCAGCTGCCTGGCTGCTAAGAGACCTGCACGACCAGTTCGTCGCAACGCTGGACCAGCGTTTGGCCCAGTCGGCTCGCATGGTGTCTGGGCTGATGAGCCAGTTGCCGGAAGAGGCGTGGTTGCAGGCTGACCAAAGGGCGTTGTCGATTCCGCCTATCGAGGGCCTCGCTTGCCAGGTCCACTCTCCGCGCGGCGAGATCCTTGCACGCACCCATACCGACCTGGAAAACATTCTCCGGGCCGGCGAGCGCGGCCACAGTTACCGTGAGGCCGACGGCGTCACCTGGCGGGTATTCGTTTACGAGCGAGACGGCCTGACCATTACCACTGCCGACCGCATGGATGAACGCAACCTGTTGCTGCGAGACGTGATCAAGGTGGCGGTCGTGCCCTTTCTGGTGGCACTGTTGGGGAGCCTTGTCGCCCTATGGTTCGGTGTGGTCCGTGGCCTGGCGCCGTTAAACCGCCTGCGTGAGTCGCTGTCGCAGCGCCATCCTGACGCCATGGAGCCGGTATCCCTCACTGGTGTGCCGACGGAGATTCGACCGCTGATCGACTCGCTCAATGCCCTGCTGGGTCGAGTGCATGGCGCCTTTGTCCGAGAGCAGCGCTTCACCAACGATGCCGCGCACGAAATGCGCACGCCGCTGACAGCGACACGCACGCATCTGCAAGTGGCTCAGCGCGTTGAGGGTGAATCGGCTCGGGTGGCCATGGCCCATGCTGAGGAGGGTGTGGTTCGGCTCTCGCGGACGTTGGACCAGCTGTTGCTATTGGCGCGGGTCGAAGGTCGGTTGGGCTTTGATGATGGCGAACCGAGCCGGATAGAGGAGGTGATATCCCTGGCACTATGGGATACCGATCCGGAAGGTAATGCGAAAATTGACGCACCGGCCAACTGGCCTGAATGGGAGCTGGCCGTCCCCCGCGAGCTGGCGATCACGGCCTTGCGCAACCTGATCGAGAATGGGCTTCGACACGGCGTAAGTGAGCGCCCCTTGATTCTGGATACCGATACCGATACCGAGTCGGCCGGCGGGCAGCAGCCGGCCAGTATCACCTTCCGGATTCGTGACCATGGTCCAGGAGTGGATGCCGAGTCGCTCGGAAAATTGACTGGGCGCTTCTGGCGAACCAGCAAACAGTGCGGAAGTGGACTTGGCCTGGCCATCGTGGGCGCCATCGCCGAACGCTTCGGCGGCAGCCTGCGCTTCGCCTGCCCGGATGGTGGGGGGCTGGAGGCCCGACTCACCCTGCCGGTGCGGCAAGGTGAGGGAGGTGGAGGCGAGCAGCAAATTGTCACTTGAGCAGTGGAGCAGAGGCCAGGCAGGACCGGCCGGTTACGGCGCCTCGCCGCCCATCATCTCGAGTAGACGTGCTTCCTCCGGCATGCCATCCACCCGCTGAAGGCGGCCCTCATGTCGGTAGACGCTGGTCGGGGTGGCGTATAGGCCCAGCTCGTCGAACAGCTGGTTGTTGCGATACACCTGGTCCTCAATATCGCGGGGCTGCGCAGAGGGGCCGATGTCGTCCCCGGCGCTGTGGTCATGCAGGGCGGCTTCGGGGTCATCGGCGCCCAGCAGGGCGGCCGCCTTGGCCGGGCTGTCCTGGCGCAGGATACCCACCATGATATGACGCAGCTGGACCTCTCCGGCGTCGACCCAGGGGCGGGCTTGTTCCCAGAACTGCCGGCAGTAGGGGCAGTTGGGGTCGGTAAAGGTGTACAGCACATGAGGAGCGTCGGCCTGGCCATCCTGAATCCAGTGGCTATCTTCCAGCTGCTGCCAGACTTCGCCCTCCTGGGGGGCACGCACCAGTTCATCGAGAGGCGCCTCGGATAGATCGTTGCCCTCGGCATCGATCATGGTGCCGACGATGGCATGATTGCCGTCGGAAGTGACAAAGACGGTCATCTCACGCCCCTGGTGGCTGGCGGCGTAGCCGGTGAGCCCGCTGGGAGCTTCGAATTCGCCGTGAATCTCGAGCCCCTGCTCGGTCAAGGCTTGAACCGGCCCCGGCCAATTATCGGCCATGGCCGCCGAGGCAGTGGCAACCGCTGTGAGGCCGGTGGCAAGCAGAGTCAGTCGAAAAACCATGTTGGATTCCTTGAGGTGGAATGGCGTTGATGGTGGGTGGGCGATCGTGGCCGGCGTTGTCTGGCTTCAGCGCAGGCGTTCGAGGCCGCTATGCAAGGTGGCCCGCGAAAGTTCGCCAAAATGCGTGTTTCTCAAGCGGCCGTCGGCGTCATAGAACAGGGTCGTAGGCATGGCCATGGACCCGGTAACCTCGCCAAGTGCATTGGTCGCATCGAGCAGCACATTGTCCAGATCAAGAGAGTGCTCCGCGAGGAATCGGTTCACATGCTGGGCGTTCTCGCCCTGGTTGACGAAGACAAAGGTGATGTCGTCGATTTCCTGTTGTGCCTCCTCGAACACCGGCATTTCGCGGATACAGGGCGGGCACCAGGTGGCCCATAGGTTCACCACCATTGGCTGACCCTCTGCTGCCGCCAGCGACGGCAGGTCGGTAGGGTTGCCCCCAAGGGTGGCCAGGGACGTATCCGGGATCGGTCGGGCGCTCTCCTCCATCAGCACCAATGGCCCTGCTATGAGCCCCCAGGTCATGGCACCCGTGATTAATGCGCCGGCCAGGGGCACGCGTTGTGCGGGCAGCCGCCACATTTGCCAGAAAGCGTAGGCAAGGCCCGCCACGAGGCCACCGAGGGGGTCGAAACCGCCGTCGCGGATATCCAGCATCGAAATCACGCCGTCGTAGCTGCTCCAATAGCGTATGACGAACAGCACTCGGGCCCCGGCCAGGCCGAGCAGCAGTAGGGTAAACAGGGTATCGGACACCGGCGTGCGGTGGCGTCGACCGATCAGGCCGCCGGCAAGCAGGGCCATGCCGAAGGCCAGCATGACCAGCAGCTGGCCGAGTGAGAACCCCAGTGGACCCAGGGCGATGCTCTGTTGCAAGGCGTTCATTCAGTGCAGTCCTCCTGTTGTCGGCCAGCCCGTCGCAAATCGTTCACCAGTGTGTCAGCCATTGATTAACTGTCGGTTAACGGCTGGCTGTGTCGCGTTGACGCATACAGGCTCCGGTGCAGGTGGCCCCATAGTATGCTGCTCGCTTCCTCCCCGCCTACGGCGAAACGACACAACAAGGAGTTCCGTATGTTGCTGCACCGTTCTCTGCTGATTGCCACCGGCCTTTCGCTGGTGTCGCTTGTTGCCCTTGCCGACCCGCTGCACATTGAGCACGCTCAGGTGCGTGCCGTGCCGCCGAGCTCTCAGGCCTCTGCCGCATTCATGACGCTCAACAATTCGGGTGAGCAGGATGTTGTGCTGGTGTCTGCTAGATCACCGGCTGCCGACGTGATGGAGCTGCACAACCATGAAGATGTCGATGGCGTGATGCAGATGCGTAAGGTGCCAGAGATTGTCGTGCCGACCGGGGGAGCCGTCGAGCTGGCACCTGGCGGGCTACATCTGATGCTGATCGGGTTGACCGCGCCGCTGGTGGAAGGCGAGCCTGTCGAGATCGAGCTGATCTTCGCGTCGGGAGAATCACAGCTGTTCGAAGCCCCGGTCCAGCGCATCACGGTTGAGGGCGGTAAGCATCATGGCCATGGCGAGCAGGAAAAGCATGAACACCAGCACGCTCACTGAGGGTATGACCTGAGCGGGGCCTGTCGGTAATGGCTGAGCTGGGCGGCCAGCGGGGGAGCGGGTACACTATCGTGTCATCTAGCTAACACCTGTGACTCACGAGCGACCTGTAGGTCGCCCCGCTTCACGTACGGATCGATACCATGCATTGCCCCTTCTGTGGCGCCCATGATACCCGCGTGACCGACTCCCGCCTGGTGGCCGAGGGCGACCAGGTGCGTCGTCGCCGCCAGTGCACCTCCTGCGGTGAGCGCTTCACCACCTACGAGACCGCCGAGCTGGTTATGCCCAGGGTGGTCAAGGCCGATGGCTCACGCGAAAGCTTCGATGAGCAGAAACTGCGTGCCGGCATGCTGCGGGCGCTGGAGAAGCGTCCGGTCAGCGCCGAGTCCATCGAGGCGGCCGTGGAGCGGATCCGTCAGCGGCTGCGCGCCAGTGGCGAACGCGAGATTCAGGCGCGCGATATCGGCGAGGCGGTGATGCAGGCGCTCAAGCGCCTCGATCAGGTTGCCTTCATTCGTTTCGCTTCCGTCTATCGTCGCTTTCAGGATATCGACGAGTTTCGTGCCGAGATCGACCGCCTCTCGCGGGAGCCGGGGTTTCCGCCGGGCACGACCGATGACGG
>SKVX01000054.1 GCA_007129225.1 Halomonas sp. | reverse complement strand
GTGGCGGCTACTTTTTTTCCGGTTCTATTTCGACTGACAACCATGCAACAGATAGGCTATAACAACGCCATAATGCCTGATTCCTGTTTTTTTCTTTCTTCTGCGAGGAGCCGATGACCTCTGTCTCTCGACGCCGTTTCGGCCTGCTTGCCCTGTCAGCACCATTCGCCCTGCTGATGTCCAATAGCGCCCGAGCCAATCTAATCGAAACCCTTCTCTCTCGTGCGCAGATTCCTCGCCATGACGATGAGCTCTGGGTACTGGTTGAAGACCAGCGGGCTGTGCTTACCGTCTTTCGAGGCAATACCCTGGTCGAGCGCTTTTCTCCGATTTCGCTGGGAAGGGCCGGTGCCCAGCCCGAACGGTTGCAGGGCGGCAATGTGACGCCAATGGGTGAATTTCGCGTCAATCGCTTCAATAACGCCAGCGATTGGCACATCTTCATCGGTCTTGACTACCCGACGCCCGCCCATGCGCGCATGGCCCTTGAATCAGGGCTTTACACGGAACGAGATTACGAAGATTATTTCGCGTACTATCGGCGCCACGGCTATCCACCGCAGCAGACCGTGCTGGGTGGGTTTATCGGTATCCATGGCCTCGGTGGGGCAGATCCTGATGTGCATGCCAGCTACCACTGGACTCAGGGGTGTGTGGCGGTGACGAACGAGCAGATCGAAAGGCTTTCTGAGCTAATCGAGATTGGCACTCGCGTCGTGATCCGCTAGGCTCAAGATACGCAAGGGACGATTCGAGCTATGGACAAGCGCCGTAAGGTATTATAAAACAGCGTTTGACTCCTGTGCTTGGCAGCAGTCGCTGCAAGACTCCTGCAATTTGCAGGATAGCCTGACCTCAGGCTTCATTAACGCCGCTGTACTAACGTGCAGTACCAAGGAAGACTCAAGGAGAACACCATGACTCTGAAGACCACCCTGAAGCTCACCGCCGCTGCTGCATCTATGGCTATTCTGGCCGGTTGTGCTACCAACGCTGCTCTGGATGAAGTTCGCCAGACTGCTGAATCTGCCCAGGCTGATGCCGCCGAAGCTCGCAGCATCGCGACCCAGGCTCAGAACACTGCCAACCAGGCACAGCGTGACGCCCAGGCGGCTCTGCAGATGTCCGAGCAGAACCGCGAAGAAATGAACCGCATGTTCCAGCGCTCCATGCAGAAGTAATTCTGCCGGAGTGCCGGTATCACCCGTCTGGGTGATGGCGGTTCTGCAGTATGAGAAAACCCCGCTTCGGCGGGGTTTTCTCGTTACTCTTGTCGTGACTCTTGTGGCAGCGTGGCGTTACCGCTGGCCGATCTCCAGCTCGGAAAAGAGCCCTTCCCGCTGGGTGAGCTCCAGTTCCGAGAACAAGCCTTCTTCAATACCATCCAGGCTCGGGGACGGTGGAGTCGGCTCCTCTTCGGCGACCATCAACAGCGAAACCATCTGGCCGTTCGGGTTCTCGACGACGCGACGAAGCTGGGCATAGTCCACCGGCGGTTTCTCCTCGCCGAAGGTCTTGGCGACCACTTCAATGGCGTTGAGAATCGGCTCGAAGTTTCCCAGGTTTTCTTCGAGCTGTGGGAAGGACTGGGCGTAAAGAATGCCGTCGGAAGACCAGGCCGCCTTGAAGGGCTGGTCGATGATGTTGACCTTCGTGCCGCTGGGCACTCGCTCATACAACGACTCGATATCTTCCGGAAACATCCGGATACAGCCGCGGCTGGCCCGCATGCCGACCCCATCGGGCATGTTGGTCCCATGAATCAGATAGCTCGGCAGCCCCAGCAGGATGGCGTGTCGTCCCAGGGGATTATCGGGCCCTGGCGGCACAACTGCCGGCGCTGGCTCGCCTCTTGCAGCAGCTTCCTCGCGCATGGAGCGAGGCGGTGACCAGTGCGGGTCCTTGACCTTGACGGTGGTTCTCGTCACGCCGACCGGTGTGGCAAAGCCGTCACGGCCTACGCTGATGGGGTAGGTTTCTACCACGTCGTCGCTGGAGAAGTAGTAGAGACGCAGCTCGGAGAGATTGATGACGATCCCTTCCCGCGGGGCGTCGGGCAGGATGTGCTTCGCCGGAATGACCACTTCGGTGCCGGCAAAGGGTGCCCAGATGCTGACATCCGGATTCGCCATGCGGATTTCGTCATAGCCCACATTGTGTCGGCGTCCAATGTCGATCAGGGTCTCCCCTTCCTCGACGGTAACGGTGTAGGCCTTGCCGATCACGTTGCCCACTTCGGGCAGCAGGAAGTGGCCGCGGGGCAGCGTCATTTCCTCATCGGGCTCATCGGCAAGCGCCGGAGCCGCGAGCATGGCAACAAGGCCGAAGAGCGCGGTGGCGCGCAATGTACGTCTGGCCAGTGTCGGGTTTTTCATCAACGTCTTGATCTCGTGGAGAGTCGCCTGCAGTCGGGTGGTAAGCACCCGGCACCCTGCAGGGCGACGGTTCAGGCGTCCTGGCAGGGCGCCAGTGATGCCGGTTCGTGTCTTGGGTTGCGAAATCGAGTACACGTGTCGATAGTATAGCGCCCCGAGGTGTAGCGGGGAGTCCCCCGTGGAAAACAAACCTGGACGGGGCGCATCGCGTCAGGCGGCTTCCACCTTGCGGTTGAGCTCCTCGAGTAACTGCTCGATGGCGTGGAAGCGGGCCTCCTCCATTTCCATTTCCAGCGTGAACCGCAGTGTGTCGGCGCCGTCGAGGCGATAGCACTCCGGGGACTTCTGGATCAGCTGTACCAGGGTCAGTGGGTCGACCCGGGTCTGGGCGCCGAAGACCAGGCGGCCCTTCGCGGCACCGGCTTCGAGACGCACGATACCCAGGCGCTCGGCCCGCTGGCGTAGCTTGGTCTGTCGCAGCAGGGTCTTCACCGGTGCCGGAAGCAGTCCGAAGCGATCTATCATCTCCACTTGCAGCTCCTTCAGGTCAGCTTCGGTCTCGGCACTGGCGATACGCTTGTACATCACCAGGCGCTGTTGGACATCGGGAAGATAGGTTTCGGGAATCAGCGCCGGCAGGTTGAGGCTCACCTCCACGCCCTGGTCCAGCGGGGCGTCGATGTTGGGCGTCTTGCCGGCGCGAATGGCGGCCACGGCGCGGTCCAGCATCTGCATGTAGAGCCCATAGCCGATCGCCTCCATCTGGCCGCTCTGCTCCTCGCCGAGCAGCTCACCGGCGCCCCGGATCTCCATGTCGTGGCTGGCCAGGGTGAAGCCGGCCCCGAGGTCCTCGGCGCCGGCGATCGCCTCCAGGCGCTTGGCCGCGTCGCGGGTCATGGTGCGCGGGGGTGGGGCGAGCAGGTAGGCATAGGCCTGGTGGTGGCTGCGACCGACACGGCCGCGCAGCTGGTGGAGCTGTGCCAGGCCGAAGCGGTCGGCGCGCTCGATGACGATGGTATTGGCGCTGGGAACATCGATCCCGGTCTCGATGATGGTGGAGCAGACCAGCACGTTGAAGCGCTTGTGGTAGAAGTCGGACATCACCCGCTCAAGCGCGCGTTCGGGCAACTGGCCGTGGGCCACGGCAACCCGCGCCTCGGGCACCAGCTCGCGCACCTTCTCGGCGGCGATCTCGATGGTCTTGACCTCGTTGTGCAGGAAGTAGACCTGGCCGCCGCGGAGTATCTCGCGCAGGATCGCCTCCTTGATCACCGACTCGTCGCGCTGCTGGACGAAGGTCTTTACCGACAGGCGGCGAGCCGGGGGGGTGGCGATGATCGAGAGGTCGCGGATACCGCTCATGGCCATGTTCAGGGTGCGGGGAATGGGCGTGGCGGTCAGTGTCAGGATGTCCACCTCGGCACGCAGGTTCTTGAGCCGCTCCTTCTGGGTGACCCCGAAGCGGTGCTCCTCGTCGATGATCAGAAGCCCCATGTTGGGCAGTTTCATCGACTTCGACAGCAGCTTGTGGGTGCCGATGACGATATCGGCCTTGCCGGACTCGATGCGCTGGAGTGATTCGGCCTGGCCCTTGCCGGCGGTGAAGCGCGAGATCAGCTCGATCTGCACGGCCGTATCGGCGAAGCGATCGCGGAAGTTCTCGTAGTGCTGGCGAGCAAGCAGGGTGGTCGGCACCAGTACCACCACCTGTCGGCCCGACTGTACGGCGAGGAAGGCGGCACGCATGGCGACTTCCGTCTTGCCGAAGCCGACGTCGCCACAGACCACGCGATCCATGGGGCGAGGTGCCGTCATGTCGCCGATGACCGCGTCGATGGCAGCGCGCTGGTCCGGGGTCTCCTCGAAGGGGAAGCTGGCGGCGAAGCGGCGGTACTCCTCATCCGGTGGGGCGCAGGCAAAGCCTTCGCGGGCTTCGCGGCGGGCATAGACGTCGAGCAGCTCGGCGGCCGTGTCGCGGATCTTTTCGGCGGCGCGGCGCCGTGCCTTGTCCCAGTGGTCGGAGCCGAGCCGGTGCAGGGGGGCCAGCCCATCGTCGGCACCGGCGTAGCGCGAGATCAGGTGCAGGCTATCCACGGGCACATAGAGCTTGGCCCCTTCAGCGTACTCCAGCGAGACGAATTCGGCTGCCTGGCCGCCGGCTTCCAGGGTTTCCAGGCCGCGGTAGCGGCCGACACCGTGGGTCTGGTGGACGACGGGGGCACCGGGGCGCAGCTCGGAGAGATGGCGCACCGCCAGCTCGTTGGCATCGGTGGCCTTTTCCCGGCGACGGCTCTGGCGCACCACGTCGCCGAGCAGCTCGGTCTCGCTGATCACGGCGAGGTCGGGGTGCTCGAGCCAAAGGCCGGCGTCGATCTCGCCTTCGGTAATCGCCAGTCGCCTGTCGTCGGCCAGGAAGCCGCTGAAGCCGGCCACGTGGGGCAGCTCGAGGTGCAGGGGGGCCAAGGTCTCCTCCAGGGCTTCTCGACGCCCCCGGGATTCGGCGACGAACAGCGTCCGGGTGGCGGGGTTCTGGGCGAGGAAGTCTTCAAGGGCGGCCAGCGGCTGCTTCGCCCGTGCATTGATGGGTACCGATGGGGGCATCTGGGCCGCCGGCTGCAGGGCATGGCGGTGGTCGGGGTCGTCGGTGAGCTCGACGCGTGGATGCCGCTTGAAGGCGGCAAAGGCCTCGGCGACCGGGACGAAGGCGCGATGGGGTGGCAGCAGGGGGCGGGTCGGGTCGACGCCGAGATTCTCATAGCGGCTCTCGATGGCCGCCCAGTGATGCTCTGCCGCTTCGTACACGCCGGGCATC
>SKVX01000125.1 GCA_007129225.1 Halomonas sp. | reverse complement strand
GAGCGGATCGGCACCAGCGACTTCCCGGCGATCTTCCTGCAGCGCCCCCGCCAGGGCATGGATCTGCACTGGGATGGCAACAACGCCTCGCTGCAGGAGCGCAACCTGAGCGCTGCCATCGGGGCCGGAGTGACCGAGGAGAGCGTCGATCACCGAGGTATCGAGCGGGTGGCCGACTGGCTGCTGGACCTCGAGCCGCCGCCCAGCCCCTATCGCCCCGATCCCGAGGGGGTGGCCGCCGGCAAGCCGCTCTATATGCGCCACTGCGCCGACTGTCACGGTTACCAGGAGGGCGAGCGCTACGTCTTCGAAGGCGAGCGCCTCGGCCAGGTCGAGCCCAACGAGCGGCTTGGCGTCGACCCGGCCAGGCTCGACAGCTACACCGAGACCCTGCAGCGCTATCAGCTGACCCTGTTCGAGGACGACGATCGCTATCGCTTCCGGCACTTCCGCAAGACCGACGGCTACGCCAACCTGCCCCTCGACGGCCTCTGGCTGCGGGCGCCCTACCTGCACAACGGCGCCGTGCCGACCCTGCACGACCTGCTGCTGCCGCCGGAAGAACGTCCGCAAGCCTTCGTGCGCGGGCTGGATGTGCTGGACGAGGAGAAGGGCGGTTTCGTGGCACCCGACTGCACGCCCGGCGAGCCCCTGGAAGTCGGCTTCTGTTTCGACACCAGCGAGCCAGGCAACGGCCGCCAGGGGCATGATTACGGGACCGAGCTGACCGCGCAGGAACGCTCGGACTTGCTCGACTATCTGCTGACATTCTAGAGGGTCAACTAGGGGCAATATGCCCGGGAGCACCGTTATGAATACTTCACATGATGTGTTCGCGACCTACCGGCGGGTGATGCAGGTGGGCATCGCCCTCAATGTGCTGCTGGGCCTGTGGCTCTGGATATGGCCGGTCAGCCTGCTCGGTCTCATGGGCGCCGACCTGCCGTATCCGCTGACCTGGGTGCGCTATGCGGGCCTGGCCATGATCGTGGTCGGGCTGCTCTATCTGCCGGCCGCCCTGTCACCGCTGCACAATCGCCTGGTGGCGCTGCTGTCGATTCTGTTCCGGGGGCTCTTCGCGCTGTTCTTCCTGTTCGCCTCGGGCCTGTTGTGGCTGCCGGCCCTGTTCGAGGCGGTGTTCGCGGTGCTGCAGGGTGTGACCTTCTGGCGGGCCTGGCGCACGGACCTGATGGCCAAGCCCTGACGCACGGATTCGGCAAATGGCACCCGTCGTTTACTTGTCGGTAATTTCAGATTTTTCTGCTATATATAGTTCTATAATCTACAAATGGTGACGGGATGTCATTGACTGGCTTGCTGTCGATAACTCGACGGTATGCGCTCGCAGGGATACTGGCCGGGCTGTCGACGACAGCGGCTGGCAGCGTAGAGAGTTCGGCGTTGGTACCGGCCATCGGATGGGCGGTGCTCGCTACTGTGGCTATGGCGTGCATGGTGTTGGCGGCCGTGGGCGGTGCCTGGTGGGCCCGTCGCAAAGGCGGGTGGGAGCACGCTGACTCGCCGGCCGACAAGGCAGGGCTGGCCAATGATTCAGATGACCTGACCGCTTCGCCTTGTAGTTTTTCCACGGATATCACCGAGTGCCAGACTATCCAGGAGAGCAACTATCGCCTGACCTTCTATGATCCGCTGACCGGCCTGCCCAACCGGCGCCTGATGCTCGATCGCCTGGAAATGGTGGTCAAGGGGTCCCGGCGTACGGATCGCTATGCCGCGCTGATGTTCATCGACCTGGATAACTTCAAGCTGGTCAACGACACCCAGGGACTCTATCAGGGCGACTACCTTCTGCGTCACGTCGCCAAGCACCTGTCGAGTGCGGTGCGGGAGAGCGACACCCTGGCGCGGCTGGGGGGAGATGAATTCGTCCTGCTGATTCACGACCTGGCGCCCGATCAGGAGCAGGCGGCTCATGCGGCCGAGCTCGTTGCGGAAAAGCTGTTGACGCGCATTCTGGAAGCCCAGCAGGAGCAGGAGCAGGCCCCGACCCTGCCGATTACCGGGAGCATCGGCGTCACGCTGTTCGCCGACGGCGAGACCAGCGTGGAGAGCGCCATGCAGCAGGCCGACATGGCGCTGCAGCAGGCCAAGGGGGCGGGGGGCAACACGGTGCGCTTCTTCAATTCCACGATGCAGGCGGTGGTGATGGCTCGTGTCCATCTGGAAGCCGACCTTCATCAGGCCCTCGCTCGTGATGAGTTCCGCCTGCATTACCAGGTGCAGGTGGACTCCCTGTCACACGTCACCGGGGTCGAGGCGTTGATTCGCTGGGAGCATCCACAGCGTGGCATGGTATCGCCGGCCATGTTCATTCCCCTGGCGGAAAAGAACCGACTGATTCTGCCGATCGGTTACTGGGTCCTCGAAACCGCCTGCCGTCAGCTTGCGGCCTGGGCACATGAGCCGGAGCGGGAGAGTCTGAGCATTGCCGTCAACGTCAGTTCCGTGCAGTTCCACCAGCCGGACTTCGTGGCGAGACTGCAACAGATACTGGAAGCGACGGCCGCCGACCCTCGCCGGTTGACGCTGGAGGTGACCGAGAGCCTGCTGATGGATGACCACCAGCGGGTACGAGGGATCATGCTGCGACTCAATCAGCTCGGCATCCGTTTCGCCCTGGACGACTTCGGCACCGGCTACTCGTCGCTGAACTATCTCAAGCGGTTGCCGCTGGACGAGTTGAAGATCGATCAATCCTTCGTCGACGGCGTGCTCGACGACCCGGTGGATGCCGCCATTGTCCAGGCCACCATCACTCTGGCGGCGAGCCTCGGCCTCGACGTGACCGCTGAAGGGGTGGAGACCGAGGCGCAGCACCAATGGCTCCTGGCGCACGGCTGCGAAGCCTTCCAGGGCTATCTCTTCGGCAGGCCGCAGCCGGTGGCGGAGCTGCAGGTGAGCCAGGTCTCCTGTGCCCATGATACGTGACCGGTCATTGCTGGGTTTTCCCACCGGCTACCTGTCTGGGGTAAGCTGTGTCACGTGCCATACATCAGCGGCGGGCTGTGTTCCACTACTGCCGCTCACTAACACACTGGAGAGTCTTCATGCCCTTTCGATCCTTGCTTGCCGCCGCCGTGCTGATGCTGCCGCTGACAGCCATGGCCGAGGCGCCCAATATCGTACCCGGCCAGTGGCAGTTCACCAGCACCACCTCGGTAGAAGGTGACATGCCGATTCCCGACCAGACCGAGAGTCACCAGGAGTGCATCGTGCAGGGCGATCTCGACGATGCCGACTTCCAGTTCCTGGAAGTGGAGGATGGATGTGAGCTGCTGGAGCACAACGTGTCCGCAGACGGTGTCGACTACAAGATGGTGTGCCACGCCGATGGTGGCCAGGCCGACATCGACGGCCGGATGGATTTCCTGGGCGAGCGTGTCGAAGGCAACGTCAATATCCAGACCGACTCGCCGATGGGTGAGATGACCATGAACACGACCATCGAAGGCGAGCGCCTCGGCGACTGCTGAACGGCCGCCAGTAGCAGCAGACACGAAGCGGTAGACACGAAGGCCACCCAAGGGTGGCCTTCGTCATTGGTGCCTACTGGTTGATTCACCTGTCTCTGGAGGCCGTGCCAGCGGTCATCTCCGCTTCCAGGCGGCGTTTCACATCGCCGGGGGAGCCGGTGTGGCGAGCCAGCAGGTCGTAGGCCACGGGCACCACGAACAGCGTGAACAGGGTGGCGGCGGCGACGCCGGAGAGAATCACCGTGCCGATCACCATGCGCGACTCGGCGCCGGCACCGCTGGAGACGATCAGCGGGATCGAGCCGGCCATGGTGGTCACGGCGGTCATCAGGATCGGCCGCAGGCGCGTCACCGCAGCGTCGAGCAGGGCGTCGCGGAAGGCCAGGCCCTCGTCGCGCAGCTGGTTGGCGAACTCCACGATCAGGATGCCGTTCTTGGCCGCCAGGCCGATCAGCATCACCAGCCCCACCTGGCTGTAGATGTTGAGGGATTGGCCGGTGACGAACAGTCCCAGCATGGCCCCGCTCATGGCCAGCGGTACCGTGAGCATGATGACGAAGGGGTGAATGAAACTCTCGAACTGGGCCGCCAGCACCAGGAACACCACCAGCGCACCCAGGATCAGCAGGAAGGTGGTGGCACCGCTGGCCTGGCGGAAGTCGCGGGAGGCGCCGCTGACGTCGGTCTGCACCTGCCCGGGCAGTACCTCGGCGGCGGCGGCTTCCAGGTACTCCAGCGCTTCGCCCAGGGAGTAGCCGTCGGCCAGATTGGCTTCGATGGTGATGGCACGCAGCCGGTTGAAGCGATTCAGCGTGCTGGCGCCGGCAAAGTCGGAGAAGCTCACCAGGCTGGCCAGGGGGATCAGCTCGCCCGAGCGCGCCGAGCGCACCTGGATGTTGTCCAGCGCACGGGGGCTGGCCTGGCTGGCCCGGTCGCCCTCGACGATGACGTCATACTCCTGGCCGTTGTCCAGGTAGCGCGTCACGTTGCGCCCACCCAGCAGCACCTCGAGGGTACGGCCGATCTCGGTGACGGTGACGCCCAGGTCGGCCGCACGGGAATAGTCGATATCGACACGCAGCTGGGGCTGGGTCTCGCGATAGTCGCTGTCCAGCCCGATCAGCCTCGGGTTGTCCTCGCGGATATGCTCCATCAGGGTGTCGCGCCACTCGGCCAGCTCTTCATAGGTGCCGCCGCCCAGCACGAACTCCACCGGCTTGCTGATGCGCTGGCCGAAGCCCTGGCGCATCACCGGGAAGGCCTGCACGCCGGGCAGGTCGGCCAGCTTACGGCGTACGTCACCCATGATCGACCAGGCATCGCGACGCTCGCCCCAGGGGGCCATGCTGATAATCGCGAAGCCGTTGTTGAAATTCTCGATGTTGCCGAAGCCGCGCGGGGCGCGAACCACCACTCGTTCGAGTTCGCCGCTCTCCAGCATGGGGTCGAGCCGGGTCTCGATCTCATCCATGTAGTCCATGATGTAGTCGAAGGTGGCTCCTTCCGGGCCGTTGACCAGAATGATGAAGCTGCCGCGATCCTCCTGGGGGGTGTATTCGCTGGGCAGCAGGTCGGCGAGCCAGACGGTAGCGGCGATCAGCGCCACGAACATCGCCAGCACCGCGGCACGCGCCTTGAGCACCCAGACCAGCAGGGTGCGATATATCCGCTGGGTCAGCTCGAGCAGCCACTGCACGGCCAGGGCGATACGGCCCTCGTGCATAGAAGGCTTGAGAATCT
>SKVX01000344.1 GCA_007129225.1 Halomonas sp. | reverse complement strand
GACCGCCACCGACGGTTTCGAGGCCCTGGCCAAGATCGCCGAGCACAAGCCTGACATCATATTCGTGGACATCATGATGCCCCGGCTGGACGGCTATCAGACGTGTGCGCTGATCAAGCATAACCGGCTGTTCAAGGAGACGCCGGTCATCATGCTCTCCAGCAAGGACAGCATCTTCGACAAGGCCCGGGGGCGCATTGTGGGGTCGGAGCAGTATCTGACCAAGCCTTTCACCCGCGATGACCTGCTCGGCGCCATCAGGATGCATGTGAAGCATCACTGAATGACCTGCCGGCACGACAGGGATACGGTTCTGCCATCGGGGCCGGGCGGGCAACGGAAGAGAAAAGACGGAGACCAGACTCAATGACGCGCATACTTGTGGTTGACGATTCCCCGACGGAGGTCCATGTCCTCAAGAGCATGCTGGAGAAGAACGGCTATACCGTTCTCACTGCCGCCAGCGGCGAGGAGGGGGTCTCCATCGCGAAACAGCAGAAGCCGGACCTGGTCCTGATGGATGTGGTGATGCCCGGTCTGAATGGATTCCAGGCGACGCGCCAGCTGGCCAACGACGCCGCTACCAGCACCATCCCGGTGATCGTGGTCACCACCAAGGACCAGGAAACCGACAAGGTCTGGGCCATGCGTCAGGGCGCCAAGGACTACATCGTCAAGCCTGTCAAGGAAGGGGACCTGATGCAGCGCGTCAAGGCGCTGGTGTCATGACGTCAGCCGACACATGAGCGCCGCGGCCATCCAGTCCCCCTTCCGATACCTGCAGTCCCTGGCCAGCAAGGGCAGGGCGTTGGCCGGCCAGTTGCCGATTCAGGTGGAGCAGAAGGAGGCCTGGAAGGGCGTACTCTTCGAATTGCGCGGTTATCGGTTGCTGGCGCCCATGGACGAGGTGGCCGAGATCGTTACGCCGCCGCGCTGCACACGCATACCGGGGGTCAAGCCCTGGGCCTACGGCATGGCCAACATGCGCGGGAACCTTCTGCCGGTGATGGACCTGCAGGGGTTTCTCTACGGCGAGAACCTGTCGCGTGACACGCGCCGCAAGCGGCTGCTGGTGGTCAATTGCGACGGTGTCTACGCCGGCCTGGTCGTGGAATCCGTGGTGGGCATGAAACATTTCTGGACGGATGACCGGGACATGGAGCTGCCGATCCGGGATCAGGCGCTCTCCCCGTACCTGTCCGGCTCGTTCCGCTCGGGAAACGAACACTTCGCGGTCTTCAGCCCGTGGCGACTGGCCCGGGATGAGGGCTTTCTCAACGTATCCAGTGGATGAGGCGCACGCCGGCGAAATGGTTTGAACGGGGGGCGTGCCCGCGCGGAGCGGGCGGTCCCGATACAACAACAAGAACAGCAGGGCCCTGCGCGGCAGGGCCGGGATCCACCCAGACGAATACACCGAGGCAGGTGCAGGGAGAAAGATCATGAAGGGGACTACCAGTGACGGGCTGAAGCTCGGATTCAACCGGACCTTCACCATATTGGTGGGTCTGCTCATTCTGTTCATGCTGGCCACCGTGGTGGCGTTCGTGTACTACACCGTCCAGGTGGGTCACAACCGAGATCAGGTGGCCATCGCCGCCGACCAGCGGTTGACCTCGCAGCGTATCGCCACCTTCGCCCTGGAGTCGGCCGCGGGCAACCAGGCCGCCTTCCTGCAGCTGCGAAACCTGCGCGACCAGTTCGACCGTGCGCTCCAGCAGCTGCAGACCGGTGACCCCGCGACGGGTTTGCCCGCTGCGCCCGAAGATGTGGCCGGTGAGCTGGACCGGGTGGCGGCTGCCTGGGCCGAGTACCGGGGTAATCTCAACAGCATCATCGACGGTCAGGACGCGGTGCTCGCGGTGTCGGAATACTTCGAGGTCATCACCGAGTCCATTCCGGAACTGATGGCACTCTCCGACGAGGTGGTGGAAAGCCTCGTGGCGGCGAATGCCGAACCCCAGCAGATCTATATTGCCAGCCGCCAGCTGATGTTGGCGCAGCGTGTGCGGCACAGCCTCACCGGGGTGCTGGAGGGCGGTATCGCGGCAGCCAGCGCGGCGGACCGCTTCGGCCGGGACGCGGCCGAGTTCGGTCGCGTGCTGGAGGGCATGATCAGGGGCTTCCCGGCGCTCGGCATCGCACAGGTGGAGGACGCGGAAGCGCAGAACAAGCTGCGTGAAGTGGCCATGCTGTTCAGCATGGTGAGCGACAACGTGGGCGGCATCCTCGAGGAGGCGCCGCGGCTGTTTGACATCAAGGAGGCGGCCGAGCAGGTGGAGGGTCTCTCCGGGCAGATGCTCGATGTGACCACCGAACTGGAGTCGGGTCTCCTGGCCGCCGGTGGACGCCTGGACGTGTGGGTGTTCGCGGGCTACCTGTTCGGTGCCCTGTCCCTGGCCACCCTGATCCTTCTGGGTTACATCCTCTACCAGGATACCCGCCGGCGTCTCGCGGTCACCACCGAGCAGAACCGTCGTAACCAGCGCGCCATTCTGCGACTGCTCGACGAGATGACCAACCTCGCGGAAGGTGACCTGACGGTGCATGCGACGGTGACCGAGGACATCACCGGGGCCATCGCCGACTCGGTCAACTACGCCATCGACGCCCTGCGCAGCCTGGTGACCACCATCAACCAGACGGCCATGCAGGTGTCGACCGCGGCGGTCAAGACCCAGTCCACGGCGTTGCGCCTTGCCGATGCATCCAGCCACCAGGCGCGCGAGATCGCCTCGGCCTCGTCGTCGATTACCGACATGGCCGACTCCATCGAACAGGTATCGCGCAACGCGGAGACTTCCGCGGAGGTGGCGCAGAAGTCGGTGGAAATCGCCGGCAAGGGTGCGCTCACCGTGCGCAAGACCATCGACGGTATGGACACCATCCGCGAGCAGATCCAGGAGACCTCCAAGCGGATCAAGCGCCTTGGCGAATCCTCCCAGGAGATCGGCGACATCGTGGGCCTGATCAACGACATTGCCGACCAGACCAACATCCTCGCGCTCAACGCCGCCATTCAGGCATCGGCGGCCGGCGAGGCGGGCCGCGGGTTCGCGGTGGTGGCGGACGAAGTGCAGCGACTCGCCGAGCGCTCCGCCAACGCCACGAAGCAGATCGAGGCCCTGGTGAAGACCATTCAGGCCGACACCAACGAGGCGGTGATCTCCATGGAGCACTCCACCGCCAACGTGGTGAACGGCGCCAAGCTGGCCTTGGACGCGGGCGATGCGCTGAGCGAGATCGAAGGCGTGTCGCACCAGCTGGCCGACCTGATCGCCACCATCTCCCATACCGCACGCCAGCAGGCGGCGGTGGCCCAGAACGTGTCCAACACCATGAACGTGATCCAGGAGATCACGATGCAGACCTCCGACGGCACCAACGAAACGGCGGTGTCCATCGGCAATCTCACCAACCTCGCCACCGAACTGCGCAAGTCGGTGGCCGGCTTCAAGCTGCCCGAGTCCGAGCAGCTCGAGACGGTCATCCTCGACCAGGAGGCGGACGAAGAGGAGAAAGCCCCCGAACACCCCAAAGGCCCCGTGGCTGGACAGGGACAGGACGATCAGGACGAGAAAGAGCACAAGGTGGCCTGAACGGACACGGGGAGTGATTTCTCTGTCCGCCGCCTCACATAACCGGGTGTGCCATGAGCCAGGATGACACCATCGAGTACAGTGCGCTGCACTGGGTGAAGAAGGAGCTGGATGCCCTGCTGGACGAAGCCCGGGGGGCGCTCGAGGCCTATATCGAGGACGATACCCGGTCCGAGAAGCTGGTCGAGACCACGGACAAGCTCCGGCAGGTGCAGGGCACCCTGCAGATGGTGGAGCTCCACGGCGCGGCCCTGCTCGCCGAGGAGATGGTCCACCTGGTGCACGCCGTTCGGGAGGGCAGCGTTACCAGCCGCGAGGACGCCTACGAGGTCCTGATGCGTGCGATCCTCCAGCTGCCCGATTACCTGGAGCATATCCAGACCGGGCATCGGGACATCCCCATCGTTCTGTTGCCGCTGCTCAACGACCTTCGCACCACCCGCAACGCGAGCCTACTGTCGGAGAACGTGCTGTTCTTCCCGGACATGGAGGGCATCACCGGCCTCGAGGAGGGCGAGGAGCCGCCGGGCAGCGAGCGCGGCGAGGACATCCAGGCGCTCGCGCGGCGCAGCCGCCATGCCTACCAGCTGGGTCTTCTGGGACTGTTCCGTCACAAGAACGTCAAGCCCAGCCTGGCACGCATTCAGGAAGTGATCTCCAGTCTCAGGCGCGCGGCCCGTGATGACGCGGTACGCCGCCTGTTCTGGATCAGCGGGGCCGTGGCCGAGGCACTGGCCGACGATGCCCTGGACGCCAGTGTCACGGTCAAGCAGTTGCTGGGGCGCGTGGACCGCCAGATCCGCGTGCTGATCCAGGAGGGCGAGGGCGGCCTCAGCCGGAAGATGCCGGCGGATCTGCTCAAGAACCTCATCTACTACGTGGGCCGGTCGCGTCCCGGGGGCGACCAGGTACAGGCCGTCAAGCGCACCTTCCGGCTCAATGAACTCCTGCCGGAAGGCATCGATCTCGAGCAGGCCCTGGAGAACATCCGGGGCCCCAACCAGCAACTGCTGGAGACCGTGTCGCGCGCCATCCGTGAGGACCTGGCGGAGGTCAAGGATGGCCTGGATGTGTTCATGCACAACGACGACCAGCCGGTATCCGACCTGGCGCCGCTGGTCGAGAAGCTCCACCGCATGGCCGACACCATGGCGATGCTGGGTATGGCCGAGCCGCGCGAAATGGCGCTGCGCGAGGCCGACATCATCGACGAGATGGTCAGCGGCCAATCCCGGCACGACGACACCGTGCTCATGGACGTTGCCTCCCGCCTGCTGAAGCTGGAGACTGCCATCAACGGCCTTGTGGCGTCCCGCGGGCGGGTTGCCGGGCGCGACGGTCTGCTGCCCGGGGCCTTCGGTGATCTCACCGCCAGCGAATCGCGCACCATCGTCACCACCATCCTGCACGAGGCCCTCGCGGACATCACCCGGGCCAAGGGTGCCATTCTCGACTTCATGGCCGACCCGGCACGTGCGGAGCAGCTGAACGACGTCCCCGAGACCCTGTCCCGCGTCGCGGGTGCATTGGCCATGATGTCCCTGGACGACGTGGCCGACGTGCTGCGCGAGGTACGCCGCTACCTGCAGCAACGGGTGCTGGCATCCGGGCACGTGCCCGATGTGCCCGAGCAGGAAGCCCTGGCCGAAG